>JAMOPZ010000048.1 GCA_027064245.1 Campylobacterales bacterium | reverse complement strand
TAATCGTAAAAAAGGTTAGTAGAGATACTAACCTTTTTTTATTAATCTAAGTTTCTATTAAATCTCTATCTTCAGTAATACATAAGCTTTGAAATCATATAATTAACTAATCAGTTAGTTAAGGAAAACGATGTCAAAAAAACGGGATGCAACAAAATCTAAAGAACTTATTATAAATAATGCAAAGATTTTATTTGCAAAAAATGGTTTTACCAATTCATCTATGGATAGTTTGGCAAAAATGTGTAATCTAAATAAGGCTATGATTTTTTATTATTATAAAAATAAACAAGGTTTATTTGAAGCAGTTATGATAGATGTTTTAGATGATATGTTTAAAATTATAGAAGTAAATGATAAAAAATATTCAAAACCAATAGATAAACTAGAAAGCTTTATAAAAACTTATGGAAAATATGCTTATGAACATCGATATTTTCCTGCACTTTTATTAAAAGAGTTAAGTAGTAGTGGTTCTGTTTTAGAGCAACAGTTATTTTTAAATATGCAAAAGTTATATTCAAAATTTAGTCAAATCATACAAGATGGACAAAAAGATAAATCTTTTAAGGATGCAAATAGTATGATACTATATTTTATGATAATAGGTACTTTAAATCTTATGGTAACAACAAAAGATTTAAGAGTAACTGCATCAAAAGAAAACGATATAGACACTTGTGCCAATTGTAAAATAGAAGAGATTACTACATATCTTATTAAAAAAATAAAATTATTACTACAAGGGGAGATAAAATAATGAAAATCAAAACCATAGCATTAAGTTTTGTTGCAGTTGTTAGTTTAAATGCTACAACTATTACGGAACTTTTTGATGCACTTGATCAACAACCATCACTACAAATTGATGAGCTAAATAAACAAATGGGGCAAATAGGTAAAAAAAAGGTAGATTCAAATTACTATCCAACACTTAATCTTTTTGGTTCATATACACATTACAATAGCCCTACAAATCTACTTCCACTTGATCCAATTACAGCTGGAAAATTAGCTCAAACTCCAGGAAAGTCTGTACCATTTGCACAAACTATCCAAAAAGTTGGAGTATTGGTAAATATGCCATTGTATGTAAAAGAGTTAGGGGAATTAAGCCAAAAGATGAAGCACTTAGCAAAAAGTGCCAAATATAAAAAGATGTTAAATTTATATAAATCACAAGCTACAATTTTAGGAGCAAATAGTGGACTAGAGTATTTAGACAATCTTTTAGTAACACTAAACTCAACAAAAAAATCTGTTCAAAATACACAAAATGATATAAAAATATCAGTTGATAATGGAAGAATGCCTGGTATTGCTCTTGATAAGATAGATCAAAAATTAAATGAACTTGATATAAATATCAACAATATAAATATTCAAAGATTAAATCTTATAGCTAAAATTCAAAAATTAACCAATATAAAACTTAAACATAGTGTAAAGATGAACTTAGATACTAAACTTCAAGAAAATAGTATTTTTGCTTTAAAACCATTGGAGGAGAAACTATTAGCTTCCAAAAAAGATCTAAGTGCTGTAAAATCAAAAAGGTATTCACCAAAAGTTGCCCTAAATGTGATGTATAGTGAAAATTATGCACAAGAAGATGTAAAACTTGGCAAAAGTGTACATGAAGGGTATGGATACTATCAAATTGGTATCTCAATACCACTTTATGACAAAAGTAAAAGTGTAGATATAGAGTTAAAAAAGATTCAACTTTTAAAAGATCAAAAAAATATAGAAAAAACAAAAGATGAATTAAAAGCAGATATTCAATCAATCAAAGAGCAATTAAAGCTTTTAGATAGATCAGCTTTATTAACAAAAGAAAATATCAAAAAACAAAAAAATCTTTTAAAATTTGCTAAAGTTGCTGTAAAAGAGGGGCGAATGACACAAGAGGATTATCTAAGATATGAAGATGGATTATTAAGTGCAAATGCAAAATATTATCAAGTTGTATCTAAAAAATGGCAAAGTATTGCAAAACTAACCGTAATCTACGGAAATAACTTAAAAGGGATGATAAAATGAAAAAATGGCTAACATATATAGTAGTAATTATTATTATAATAGTTGCAGTTAAAGGTGGAATGAAATTAGTCGAAGCAAAAAAACAACAAGAGGCTTCAAAACCTGTTGCAGTTACTTATGATATGAGAGTAAAAACTATCACAACGAACAAAGAAAAAAATAGTCTAACTCTTCCATATATAGCACTTACAAAATCAAATGATGATGTAAAGATTAGCTCAAGAATTAGTGCAAGAATAAATTATATAGTAAAAACTGGGAAAATAGTAAAAAAAGGTGATATAATTGTAAAGATTGATCAAAGTGATATAAAAGCAAAGATTGATTCTACAAATTCTCAAATCAAATCAAAAAAACTAGCTTTGCAAAATCTTGAAAATACACATAAAAGAACATTAAAATTACTAGAAGTAAGAGGTGCTTCACAAGAACAATCAGATAAAGAACTTACAAATATAGAAGCTATTAAAGCTGGTATTGAAACTCTAAATCATACCAAAAATTCTTTGATAAATACACTTTCGTATGCAAATATAAAAGCACCTGTAAGTGGTGTAGTTACAAGACTTGCAAATATTGGAGATATAGCAATGATGGGTAAACCACTTATAACAATAAGTGCAAAATCAAATAGCTATCTTCTTGTAAGATTACCAAATGATATAAAAGCAAATGCAATTATTTTCAATAACAAGAGATTTGCTCTAAATCCACTAAATACAAGTTTTAATGGATTGTTAGAATATGTAGCAAATATTGATGAATCACTTACAAGTAATCAAACAGTAAGTGTAGATGTTGTTATTTTTGATGATGATGGATATAAACTTCCACATGATGCTATTTTAAATAGAGATGGGAAGAGCTTTGTATTAACTTTGGTTGATAATCATGCAGTTTCAAAAGAGGTAAAAATTATAAGCAATGGTGAGCAAGGTGTAATTGTAGATAATATTACAAAAAAAGATAAAATAATAGTAGCAAAACAAGATATATTATTAAAACTTTTAAGTGGTATTAAAATACGAGAAGTGGAATAAGGGATAAAAAATGATATTTGAATATTTTTATAAAAGACCATATTTACTATATAGTTTAATAGCTGGTTTTTTTATTATGGGAATTGTAGGACTTACTACAATGCCAAAAAATCTTTTTCCAGATGCAAATCCAGCTAAAGTAGTGGTTATCACAAAAGTTCCTGGAGCTACTGCAAAAGTTGCAGCTTCAACTGTATCAAAGCCTATTGAGCAGGAGCTTTCAAGATTAGGAGGTGTTACAGATGTAAGTAGTACCAATGTTGCAAATATATCTATTGTAAGTGTTGAGTTTGACTATAAAAAAAGTTTAAATGCAGCTGCAGTTGATGTAGCAAATGCACTAAATATAGCAAAAGCAAAAATCCCTTCAGGATTAAATCCAGCAATTTATACTGCAGGGGATTTTACACTTCCTGTTGATATAATGGCACTTAGTCCTAAAAACTCTTCAATTAGTTTAAGTGAGATTAGAAAAATAGCAGATAGTTTTATAAAACCATACCTTTTAAGCGATAAAAATATAGGAAATGTAGAGGTTTTTGGAGGGTATCAAAGCTCTATAAATATAGAGATAGATCCATTTAAAGCAAAAAAATATGGTGTTGATTTTGAAACTATCTCAAAAGTGATTTTATCTCAAAACAAAGATATGCCAGTTGGTTTTATAAAAGGTCAAAATAGTTTTTATACAGTTACAATTTATGGTGAAAAAGATAATGTTTTAAATCTACAAAATCTTTTAATAAAACCAAATGTAAGACTAAAAGATGTAGCAGATATAAAATGGAGCTATCAAAAAAGAACTAGTGGATATATA
>JAMOPZ010000047.1 GCA_027064245.1 Campylobacterales bacterium | reverse complement strand
TAATAAATTTTTTTGAGTTTGATTTAAGGCATAAGCACTTTCATAATATTTTAAAGCTTCACTATACTTTTTTGTAGCATAGTAAATATTTGCTATAATTTGATAGCTTAATTCACTAGGATATAATTGTAAAAGTTTTTTTGCTTCATCTAATGCAAGATTTGGTTTTGACTGGGCTAATAAAGATACTATATGTTGAGTAAGAAAATATTGTTGCTGTTTTGGATATTTTTTTAACCCTATATTAACTAAGGTTTCCATTTTAGTTATTTGTTTACTTTGATAACTAGCATCAATAGCATCTTTTAAATATTCTATATTATCTGTATTTTTATATAATAATTCATAATAATATAAACTTTTTTTATAATCTTTATTTATATCACTATCCAGTGCCATAAGTATAGCAGTGTCATTTTTACCTTTATATTTTGCAATACTAGGTGTTGTTCCACATCCATTTAAGATAAGTAAAATAGGAACTATAAATATTAATTTAAAATTATTGCTGGACACTCTTGTTGTACCTCTTTTACATTATTTTTAAAATATTCCCAAAATGGAAATGTTCTACATTGGTTTGGTCTTACATCGTATATACTACATTTTTTTTGTTTAAGATCAAAAAATATACAAGCATAATTATTATTAGATATTTTTTTCTCTTTTAAAGAATATTTATACCCTACTTTTAAAAGATATTTTATACCTAATTCTTCTATAGATATATTTAAAAATAAAGCTAAATTTTCAATCTCTTTTTTTGATATCCAAATATAACCCGATTCCCCTATACAACAATTCCCATCACAATTACTACAAACTGTTGCATCAAACTTATATGGATAATTATCTTTTTCTATTATCATATATTTAGATCACACTTTATACTATGGGTTGCTGATTTTTCATAAATATCTTCTACAGTTGTAGAAAACTTATTATTTTCATCAAACATTATTAACGGTGGTATTATTTTTAGTAACGATTTAGAATTTTTTTTAGCATAGATCATAACCAATGTAGCCTCTTTTTTTATATTTGGATGTAAAAATTGTATAATTTCAATATTTAATTTATATTTTTTTAAATAGATCATAATATCATTTAATTGCTTAACATCATAACAAAAAATAAATTTTCCATTATGATTTAAGAGTTTTGATACTTTTTGAATAAACAACTCTAAAGGCATAAAATCATTATATCTTGCTATTTTTATATTTTCATTATCAGTTTTTATTACATCACTATGATAAAAAGGTGGATTAGATACAATATAAGAAAATGTTTTATTAAAACTAATATCTAAAAAATCACCTTGAAAAAGAGTATTTGGTGTATTATTAATTTGACTATTTTTATTTGTTAAAAAACAAAAAACATCCTGTAATTCACATTGATTTAATACTAAATTACTATATTCTCTTACTACAAGCAGTCCTAAGATACCACTTCCACTTCCTATATCTAAAAGATCACCTTGTATATTTTTGTATTTTTTCAATGCTATTGTGATAAAATTATATAAAAAGTGTGTATCACTATTGTAACAATACCCATTTTGAGGCTGATATATCAACAAAATATATCCTAAAAAATATTTTTAAAAGTTTGAGAATCAAAAGATTGATTCTCAATAAATAAAATATTAGACAATATTTTTATCCATCATTTGTGATTGTTTCAATTAATTCTTTTAAGACATCTTGAGCTTTATCATTATCTATTTGACAAGTTCCAGCAGCATTATGACCACCACCACCATATTTTAACATTAAAGCACCAATATCAGTTTTACTACTTCTATTTACTATAGATTTTCCAGTTGCAAATACTGTATTTTGTTTTTTAAATCCCCATATAACATGAATAGATATATTTGTATCTGGAAATAAAGCATAAATAGTAAATCTATTACCAGGATATATAGTCTCTTCCTCTCTTAAATCTAATACTACAAGATTGTCATATATTGTAGAACATCTTTGAAGCTGTGAGATAAAATCATCTTGATATTTATTATATAACTCAACTCTTTCAACTACATCAGGAAGTTGCATAATCTCTTCAATTGTATGGTCAATACAATAATCAATCAAATCCATCATAAGCTGATAATTCGATACTGTAAATTCTCTAAATCTTCCAAGACCAGTTCTACTATCCATCAAAAAGCTTAATAGCTCCCAACCTTGCGGATTTAAAATATCATTTACACTAAATTGAGCAGCATCTGCTTTATCTACAGCTTCCATCATATCTTGAGCAATATGTGGTAATTTCTCAGCTCCACCATAATAATCATACACAACCCTAGCAGCACTAGGAGCGTCAGGAATAATTACATAATTATCTGCTTTTCCATTTCTCATTGCTTCACTTTCATGATGATCAAATACCAAATGTGCTTGAGTATAATATGGTAAATTTGTTATAATATCATTTTCAGTTATCTCTATAATACCATCTTGCATATCTTTAGGATGTACAAATTTTATATCATCTATCATATTAAGTTGTTTTAAAATCACCGCACATACAAGTCCATCCATATCACTTCTTGTAACTAACCTATATTTCTTATTTTCTGCCATTTTTTTCTCCTTTATTTTATGTATTATTCTAAATTTGTATAAACATTTTGAACATCTTCATCATCTTCTAATTTTTCTAGTAATTTTGATAATTCATTCATCTCTTGATCTGTAATTTCAATAGGAGTATTTGGAATTCTTTGTAAAGAACCTTTTTCATACTCAATTTTTAGTTCATCAAGTTTATTTGACATAGCACCAAAATCTGTATAATCTGCTATTATAGAGATATGTTCATCATCTTCCTCTTTTATCTCTTCAAGACCAGCATCTATAAGTTCCAACTCTAACTCTTCTAAATCCATATCAGGTTTTTTCAATTCAAAAACTGCTTTTCTTGAAAACATAAATTCTAAAGATCCACTAGGTACCATAGTACCTCCTGCTTTATGAAAAATATTTTTTACATTAGCTACTGTTCTTGTATTATTATCTGTTGCGGCTTCTACAAAAACTAAAACACCATGTTGCCATTTACCTTCATAATTTACCTCTGCTAAATTCGCTGCATCTTTTGCTGTTGCTCTTTTAATAGCTGATTCAATATTATCTTTTGGTAAATTTTGTGCTTTTGCTGTATTTATAGCTGTTCTTAATGCAGGATTTAGTTCAGGATCACTACCACCACCCTTTGCTGCTAATGTAATAGCTTTTTGTAATTTTGGAAATACCCTACTCATATTTCCCCATCTTTTCATTTTGGCTGCTTTTCTATATTCAAAGGCTCTACCCATATCTTTTACTCCTAAAATTTACTTTATAATTTATTTTATCTAAAAATTATTAATATATTATTGATTTATATAAATTCATTTGATAATAGTTCACCAAATTCCCAAAAAAGTTGATGTAGAATTCTTTTATTTTTAATTTTATCATTTAATTCATCATAATCATAATTAAATCTTTCAATATACCTAAATATATCCACAAGAACACTATCTTTATCCTCTTTATATGCTTTACTTTTTAATGCTGATCTTATAATCTTCTCATCAAACATATCTGTTTTTTTTAAAATAGAAATATCATATAAAACTGCATGAGACACATATTCTAAATCTCCATGAAACTGCTCACACATATTATCAAAACAACCCATTTGACTTACAAATTTCTTATCTTGAAATAGATCTTTATCTATATATTCTAATACTTTTCTTTTTGTTGTATCATCAGAAGTTAAATTCATAATATCTATTATAAAATATTTATTTCTTCTTAAATTTTTTGCATACTGAAGATTATCTATATTTCTAGTTGTTGCCATAACTGCTATTTCACTATCTTGCTGAAATTGATCAGACATATAT
>JAMOPZ010000046.1 GCA_027064245.1 Campylobacterales bacterium | reverse complement strand
TATAAAAGTAAATAATGTACCAAATTTTGATGAAGAACTAAACTATGTAGTACAAAATACACCAACAATTTTAGGGTATCAATTTCAACTTACCCCAACTAAATTTATAAAAAGAGAAAGTATAGATATACCTGCAATTATTGTAGAAAAAAATAAAGCTGATGGTAAAGAATATCTAATAGAAGCAAAAGGGACAATTTTAAATCATCCAAGTTTACAAGAAAGTGGATATTCTAGTGGTTTTTTTAATAATATACCAGATAGTAGTGGAGTTATTAGAAGTGTTCCTTTGATTATAAAATATGATGATCAGCTTTATCCATCTTTAGCTTTAGAGATTGTAAGAGCATCTATGAATATAGATACAGTATATGTAAATTATAGTACCTTAGGTGTAGAAAATATACAAATAGGCAATTTTATAATACCAACAGATAGAAATGGAAGATTTATAGTAAATTTTATAGGTAAAAAAAATAGCTTCAAGTACTATAGTGCCTCAGATATATATGCAAATAACTTTAATAAAGATGAATTTGAAGGGAAAATTGTAATTATTGGAACAACAGCTTCAGGATTAAATGATCTAAGAGCTACTCCCCTTGATTCTGTTTATCCTGGAGTTGAAGTACATGCTAATATTATAGAAAATATTATAACAAAAGATTTCTTAAGAATACCCACATGGGTAGATAGTGCAAACTTAACTATTGTGTTAATTATAATTGTCTTTACTACTATCTTAATAAGATTTTTACCTTTATGGCTAAATCCTATTATATTTTTTGTTGTTATATTTGCTATTTTAGCTTTTACTTATTATATTTTTATAACTTATGGTATTATCCTTAATTCATTTTTAGCTATTATTGCTACAATATTAGCTATTTTAAATGCTACTTTTCTACAATATGTATTTGAAGTAAAAAAAGAAAAATCTATAAAAGAAAAATTTGCCAGTAAAGTTTCTAAAGATGTAATGGAAAATTTATTAAATGATGAAGAAAATAAAATTCAAACTATTCAAAAAGAGATTACAGTATTTTTTAGCAATATTCGAAATTTTACATATATATCTGAATATATGCAAAATCCCACTGATTTAACACAATTTCTAAATGAATACCTTGATCCTATGGTTGATATAATCATAGAACAAAAAGGTACAGTAGATAAATTTATGGGAGATTCTATCATGGCATATTGGAATGCTCCATCTACTATACCAAATCATGCAGATGCAGCATTAAAATGTGCATTATTACAACTATATAAATTAAAAGAGTTAAATAGAATTTTAGTAAATGGTAGTAGGTATCCAGAAGTTATAGATATGTGTGAAGAAAAAAGAATTTTACCTCTTAACATTGGTGTTGGTATTAACACAGGAGTAGCAACAGTAGGAGAGATGGGTTCTAAACATAGAAGTGATTACTCTATCATAGGTGATAGCGTAAATTTAGGTTTTAGATTAGAATCTTTATGTAAATATTATGGTTCAAAATGTAATATATCAAATTTTACAAAATGGCAATTAGAAGATAATTATATATTTAGATTTTTAGATCTTGTAACAATTAAAGGTCAAAGCCAACCACTACAGGTATGGGAAGTTATAGATTTTGATTCATCAGATGATACAAATAAATTATTTGATATTCCAAGACAAAAGCTTGATGAAGAGTTATTTACTTACCATAGAGCATTAGATCTGTATCAAAATGGTAATTTTCAAGAAGCTCTTGATATTTTTGAAGAGTTAGAAAAATTTATAGAAAAATCTAATAATAAAATTTATAAAATTTATATAGATAGATGTAACTATTTTATACAAAATCCACCAAAGAATTTTGATGGGGTATTTAAACATGAAGATTAATTTATGGATTTTATGTTACACTTAGTCTTATATATTTTAAAAAGGTTTTTGTTATGAAGAAATTACTACTGTTGCCATTGAGTTTATCTATATTATTTGCTACTACAGCTACTAAAAAACAGCAAATTTTAGATAAATATACAGTTGCTTTAAAAGCTTATAAAGATAAAAATTATAAACAATCTTATAATTTATTAAATGAATTATTTTTACAAAATTTAAATAATGTAAATATAAATTTTTATTTAGCTCGTAGCTCTTATGAATTAAAAAAATATCATGAAGCAATTATCGCTTATGAGAGAGTATTGTTTGAAAAGCCAAATGATATTAAAACTCAATTTGAATTAGCAAGGACACATCTTGCTAATAGATCTTATGGTGAATCAAAACAGCTTTTTTTAAAACTTTACAATAATAAAAATCTACAAAAATCTACAAAGAATACAATCATAAAGTATCTTTCTTTTATTGATAAAAAGATTAAAAAAAACTTTTTTAATGGAGTAGCTATAGTTGGGTTAAACTATGATTCAAATATAAATAATACTCCAATACCACATAGTTTTGATACTTTTAACTTAAGTACAAAAAAAACAGGCGATTGGGCCTTGCAATTTGTAGGTATGTTAAATCATAAATATAAATATAAAGATAATATTTTAGTAAAAAATGATTTTATGGCATTTTTAAAAAAGATGCAAGATAACTCTTCAAAAGATATATCTATGTTCTCTTATACTCCTACAATAAATTATAAATATACTGATAAACTAAATTTAGATTATTTTTTATTTATAGATACTTTATATATTGATCATAAAAGTACACAAAATAGTTATGGGTTTGGTTTAAAAACATATTTAAATATAAATAAAAAATTATTTTCAATTAGCTCTTTAAAGTATCAAAATAAACAAAGCAAAATAAGCTTGGACCAAGATAGTACATATATAGAATTATCACAATCATTAAAATATTTAAAAAGATATAGTTTTGATTTTTTATATGCATCAGAGAGAAAAAATCAAGGTAATGTAGCTACTATAGATAAAGATATATTTAACTTTAAAGTTAGTAATAGATACAAAATATTACCAAAACTTATGGTAACACCAACACTTAGTTACAAAAAAACTAACTATAAAGACAATATACTCTTTACAAATCTAACTATGGATAAAAGAGTAGATAATGAATATAAATTTACTATCAATTCCACTTATCTTTATAACAAACAATGGATATATCAATTTAATGCTGATTATACAAAGAATAACTCAAATAATTTAGCAAATAGATATAATAAAAATACAATTACATTCAACATAATAAGGCCATTCTAATGAAACTACTATTTTTTATACTAATAACAACAATAAGTGTTTTTGCAAGTATCGGGAAAATTACTGCAATAAAAGGTGAAGTTTATATATACAGAGACAGCAAAGAGTTATTAGCAAGGATAGGTTCAATTTTAGAACTTAAAGATACTATAAAAACTCAAGCAAAATCAAAAGCTATAGTTCTTTTTAATGATAAAACATCTATTACTGTGGGTAAAAAATCTACTATGTCAATAGAAAAATATGTCTTTAATCTTTCAAAACCAAAAAAATCAAAAGCTACTTTTAGATTTGGTCAAGGGGTATTTAGAACAATCTCTGGAAAAATAGGTAAATTAAATAGAAAAAAATTTAAAGTAAAAACTCAAACTGCATCAATAGGGATAAGAGGTACAAACTTTATTGTAAAAGTATCTCCTGCAGGTGACATGCAAATAGGAGTGCAAGAAGGTGGTGTATATTTTGTACCAACAGGTTCTACAACAGCTGTAAATGTAGATAAAGGTTTTAAAGTATCTATAGCTAAAGGGGCGAAAAGTTTTAAAACAGAACCTATGAAAGCAGATGATGAACTACAATCTGATGTTGATGAAAAAGATATGAAAAAAGAGAAAAAAGCTAAAGTAGAAACAAAAAAAGAAACAAAAAAGAAACAAAAAGCAGTAACAAAAAAAGAAAATAAATCTTCTAAAG
>JAMOPZ010000045.1 GCA_027064245.1 Campylobacterales bacterium | reverse complement strand
AGATGACCTATGTATTTTGAATTACCAGAACTATTTTCAGTTGGAAAGAGTCCAAGATAACCAATAAACTTAAGTATGGATGGAGATAAATGGATAAAAAGATTTTGTACATAAAAAAGTATCAACTTGTTGTAGTAGTAGATGAAAATAATAATTTATTACTATCTTATGACTCTATAGATGGCTTAGAGTTAACTTCTGAGGGGATACTTAAAGAGGTAAATGATGAATTAAACTTAAAAATCTCTCAATATTTTAAAATAGATATTGAGGATTATGGAGTTGCTGTAGTTTGTGAAAACATGAAGTTGATGGAAGATAAAAAGTGAAAAGGGTGGAAGTCAGTTTGTGAAATCAGTGGAAGAATGTTTGTAAAATTTTCAAGTCTAGAGACAACTTTTTTAAAATCTTCCCTAATATGGAGCTTTATGAGGAGGAAAACTAGTTAAGTATTACTGCTGGACACAACATTTAGTATATGTCTCAAAATTAAACACAGGAGTACTCATAATAGTTCCTGGTCATACGATTGCTTGTGTTTTGAAACTCTTATTGAGTTTTACTTATTTATCATTCCGGAATGTTAATCTGAAATGATTGTTTTGTTTAATTGTAAATATTCTTCTTAATAAAATAAATCATCAAGAAAATCATCAATCTCTTCTGTTTTTGCAGGTGAATGTTTTTTACTACTTATATAATTAAAAACTGTTTCATCAGTTATTCGATTATGAATAGTAATTCTATTTGCATATGCAAAAGGAGAAACAGGCTTTTTTACAGCTTTTCTATGAACAGCATGTGTGTTTCCACCCATACCCATAAGAAGTCCAATTAGCATCATTGCGCCTCCTGTTGAAGAGTTGTATTGTGATGTATTTGCACCAGTTACAATGGCATTTGTTGCATTAGGATCAAATTCTTTATTGTTTTTAATATAATCACTATTTTTTGTTGGTTTTGTAATATCTTTTAGTGCATTTCGTAAGATTTTATCTGAATCATCTTTACATAAAGTTGTTGCTGTAAATAGCTCATAGTCAGCTTCATTAGAATTATTAGTAATTTTCCAATTATGTTTTTCTAATAATGCTTTAACTCTTGGAGCAATATTACAAGGACTCTCATCATTATATGATTCTACATAGATTTTTCCACTTTTCTTTGGATAATCAACTTTCATCATAGAACATCCTGAAAATAACACACTTAATAATACTACACTTCCACAAATTTTTAAATACTTTTTTAATATTTTTTTATCCTTAATCTATAAATTTTGAATCTCATAAACAATTTTAATTAATTTATTAAGATTATATAAATGATATTCGTAATACATGTATGATGCTTAGTCTAAAACTGAGACGACACATGGCTTTAGTTGGACCTTTTCACAAAATAGAACAAATTTATCAGTAAAATAGCTACTTTTATAAACAGGTACTACAGGAGCTAAAAATAAACTAGATTATTTATTACTTGGTGCCAAATAATCTAGTCCGAGTACTCTCAAATATAAACCGAGCTTCTTCAGTAGTTAAATCTCTATCTTCAACTTTTTTGCATAGACC
The DNA here is from genome assembly GCA_027064245.1 of Campylobacterales bacterium. Lineage (GTDB taxonomy): Bacteria > Campylobacterota > Campylobacteria > Campylobacterales > Arcobacteraceae > JAIOSF01. The sequence continues at coordinate 2,361 of JAMOPZ010000045.1, read as the reverse complement.
TAAAAATAAAGCATGATATTCTTGTACTTTTGGGTCTTTTGATTTAGCATATTTTGCCCATATTTTTAAATCATTTTCATCATAGCAGTATGCATTATCATAGTTATTACTATCAAAATTTAGTAGTTCTTTTTTATATACAAAATTTTGTGTTATATTTTTAAATGTATTTGGCTTAACAGCATAAGAGGTTTTATCTAAATAATCTTTTCGTAGTAGGATTGCAACAAGTTCATTTTTATCATTAAATACTCCTCCCCCAGATGTTCCTTTTTTAGCCTCAACATTTAAGATTATATCATTTATATTATTTTTAGAAACTATACCTTTTAACAATAAGTTATCATAACTAAGAAGATATAAATCATCTCCTAATTTTGTATCCTTTACAATGCTCACAAATGGTTTATTCTTAGTATCTATGTAAAGGTATGCTAAATCATTTTTAATAGATATATGACCAACTGTTGCATTGTATTCATTAGATTCACTATCTATAACTAAAATACTTTTATATGAATCTATATTGTGATAAGCAGTAACTAATTTACCTGTGCTAGAAAGTGCTATGGCTGTTCCTGAACCAGTTATACCTTTTTTAGTTTTTACTCTAACCTCATAAGTTACCTGTTGAGCTTTTTTTACATTAAACTTATTAAATGAGCAAGAGATATTAGATGTTAATTCTGAAAGTTTTTTCTTTGAAGATTCATATATGATTAATGCTTTATCTCTATTTTCTTTAGTATTAATAGAGTCTACATAATCAGAGCTATCTTTTATAAGCTTATCAGTATCTATATTTTTAGCGGTATTTTTTATACTTTCCCAAGACTGATGCAGTGAAGTATTATAATCTATTTTATCATCACTATATAAGTTAAGTATTAAAAGTGAAATAATTAATATTTTTTGTATCAAAAAAAATCCTTATTTTATAAACTCATTAGAGTTGCCTTGCTTTTTAGCAATACGTTTATTACGTTCAAGTTCCCATTCATCCGCAGGATAGTGTTTATTCCAAGATTGGTATTTTTTCATCTCTTGTTTAGAGAGTTTCATTTTATACTTTTTGTTGAAATATAAATAATCTCTAGCAATTACACCTCGTATATCTTCTTTAACTTTTGCTCTTCTTTGTTTAAAATTTACATCAAATTTACACTTACCATATTTACTAGGTTGAGCCATTTCAAAGTCAAATCTAAAATTACTTCTATCGGCATTAAGTTCACCTATAGCAGGAAACAGATTATGCATATCAGCTTGCATTAGTTTATATTGTTTATTTACTTTTGTACAGCATCTACGACCTTTATAGGCTTTACCTTTTGAGCTTACACATTTTGAGTTGCCTTCTCTCCAACAAGAAAATTGACGACCAAAATTTTCTGCTGGGATTAAATGCTCCCACTCTATCCGTCTTGCTCTTTGATTTACTTTACCTTTTTTAGTTCTTTCATTACGAGGTTTATAGCCACATGATTTTCTATCTATCATATTCTTCTTATTTTTATAGTTATATTTACACCCACAATAGATAGTTGTTTGATGACTTTTATATATTTGGCGTAGTTGTTTTTTTGATTTTGAAAATGATTCATTTGCTGAGAATAATAAAGTTGTAAAAAATAGTAATGCTAATAATAATTTCATAATTGTCCTAGTATTTTATTAAAAAGTAATTAATATTTTTTATATTGTTTATATTGTTTATATTTTTTACAAGCTATTCTCTCACCGTTATCACAAGCCTTTTTAAAGGCTTGTGCTGCTAACTTATAGTTTGGTACTCTATTTTCGGTGGTCATTAAATAAACTGCTCCAAGATGTAAGCAACCTTTTGTATTACCAGAATTACAAGACTCCTGAAATAATTGCCTTGATTTTTCATAATTACCCTTAGTAAATTCAGCAAGACCATCATCAATTAAATTAGCAACAAGATTAATATTCAATATTAAAAATATAAATAAAATTATTTTTTTCATAAATAGATTATATCATAAGAAAAAAATTGCAATAAAAACTTTATCTGAAAAGATAATAGGTATTTCATATTAAAGTTTAGTTTTAAACCCTAAGCATTTGCTTTTTTAAATGATGAACAAATACTTTAAATTTAATATAATAAATCTCTAAAAATTTCAAACTGTTCTCCTGTATTTATATCTTCTACAATTGCTATGTTATTCTTATCACCTACTTTAAAGACAGTGATAATTACAACTTTCATACCTTTATAAGAATATGTTTCAAGACTATCATCTAAATCATTATTTTTACATTCTCGCATAATTATATTCCTTAAAATATATTATCTCATAAATTAAAAGTGAAAATAAAAAATATGGCAAATTG
>JAMOPZ010000044.1 GCA_027064245.1 Campylobacterales bacterium | reverse complement strand
AGATCCTATATCTCTACTTACTATTATAATGTCTTCGCTAGTAATATTGTTTGAGCTAATATTTTCTTGAGTTATCTCTCCAACTCCAGTAGTATTAATGATGAGTTTATCAATAGTTCCTTTAGGCATAACCTTTGTATCACCACTTACGATTATTGCACCATTAATTTCAAGCTCTTTTTTCATAGATTTTACAATCTTTTCTAAATCTCGTGTAGGAAACCCTTCTTCAATAATAACACCAACAGTTAGATACTTTGGTTTTGCGCCCATCATTGCCAAATCATTACAAGTACCACAGATGGATAGTTTTCCTATATCAGATCCTGCAAAAAATAGTGGGCTTACTGTAAAGCTATCTGTACTCATAGCGATTTTCCCACTAGTTGTTAAAATTGCTGCATCTTCTGATCTGTCTAAAATATCATTTTTAAAATATTTATAAAAAATATTTTTGATTAGTTCATTGTTCTCTTCGCCACCATTTCCCATACTAAGTGTTATATTTTTAGTCATTTTTGTCCTTATTGTCTTATATAGTTAATACACATCATCATGAGAGCCTATATCTATAAGAAATATCTGCTTATCTATGATAATAAAATCCAAGATTATTCTATAGTGCATATCTAAAGAGATTGAATAAAACTCTTTTTTATCACCTTGAAGTTTATGAAGTCTAAGTGATGGATGAAAAGGATTAGATTCTAATAAAAATATAGTTTTTTCATACCTTTTTATTAGATTTGGTCTTTTTTTTAGAAACTTCACAAGCTTTTTTATATATTGTTGGGTTTCTATTATTTTATACATCATCTAATTCTTTTTCAAGATTTGCTATATGTTCTTTGGCACTTAAGACTTTATAGTTTCCATTTTTATAATCTTCCATAGCTTCGTTGTAAGCTTTTTCCAATTCATAAGTTCTAAAATCTTGGTATCTATCATAATCAAGCACTATATATTTTTTTTTACCCCTTACACTTATGATTAATTCATCAAACTTTTGAAACATCTCATCAAATAGGCTAACTCCTCTTGTTTTTACATCATTTGCTGCTATTATCATAATCGTATCCTTAATAGTATTTTTAATAGTACTATTATAATCAATTCTATCTTAAATTACCATATTTATAATAAGCTGCACATGCCCCTTCGCTACTTACCATACAACTTCCCACTGGAGAGTTTGGTTTACAAGCAGTCCCAAATATAGTGCATTCATTTGGATGAGCCATACCACGAAGTATATCTCCACAAATACAAAGCTTGTGATCTTCTATTTCAGTTTTTGGTAGTATATCTTCATAGATAACCTCTGCATCATATCTACTAAATTCATCTTTTAGTTTCAGACCACTATTTGGAACATTTCCAAGACCCCTCCATTTGAATAATGATACTTTGTCAAAATATTTGTTTATCATATTTTGTGCTTGTATATTACCCTCATAAGTTACTACACGATTGTATTGTATCTCATTTTCACAACGATTTTGGGTAAACTGTTTGATTATCATCAAAACACCCTCCATCATATCAACTGGCTCAAATCCAGTTACTACTACAGGGCGATTAAACTCTTTTGGAAATTTATCATATATCTTTGCTCCACTTATTACACTTACATGCGATGGACCTAAAAAAGCATCAATTTGATTGTTGTAGCTATCTACATGTATATCTCTACTATTTATTAGCTCCTCCATTACCTCTGGAACTGTTACATGATTGATATGGAAAAATATATTTTTTATATCTTTTTTGATAACTGTATTAACTAAAGCTGCAGTCATAGGGGTAGTTGTCTCAAATCCTATAGCAAAAAATACTATCTTTTTATCTTTATTTTCGTTAGCTATTTTTATACACTCCATTGGGCTATAAACAAATCTTACATCAGCCCCTTTACTTCTTGCATCTTGCAAACTACCACGACTACCTGGTACTTTTATCATATCTCCTAAAGTAACTAATATTACATCTTCTTGTAAAGACAGAGTATAAGCGTGATCGATTCTATGCTTTGGCATAATACACACAGGACACCCTGGACCATGAATAAACTTGATATTATTAGGAAGAAGCTGAGGAAGTCCAAATTTCATAATAGTATGAGTATGCCCACCGCATACTTCCATAATATTTATATCTCTATCTAATTTTTTTGCTTCTTCATTGATAAGTCTTGCTAAAGCTTTTATAGTTTTACCATCTCTAAAATCATCATAAAGATTCTTTAATTCTAATTTAGCCATTGGGACAATTATCCCCTTCAAGTATAGCTTTTTGCCTATCTTCTTCATCCAATTTATCAATTATTTCTTGATAAGTTTCAAGTGATTCCAAGGCATATTGTTCATCAATCTTTTCCATAATAAATCCTATATGTAAAAGTACATAATCACCCACTTTTACTTCATCTTCTGCCATAAGATCTAAACTAGCTTCACGACTAACTCCCATAGTATCTACAGTTGCTACATTTGTCTCACAATCAATTTTTGTTACTTTACTAGGTATTGATAAACACATATTATTTTCTCATCTTCATTTTAAATTCAATCCAAGAAGCAACATCTTTTAGTGTCTGTAAATCATTAATATTTACTTCAAGAATATCTACATTTGGTTTTAGTTTTCGTGCTACTTGTTTTTCTGCTTCAATATTATAATCAAAATAAGGTAATAAATCGGTTTTTGTAAATAAAATCAAATCTGCACTTCTAAACATCACAGGATATTTAGCTATTTTATCTTCACCTTCAGGGATACTTACTAATACAATATTTAGATGAGTTCCTACATCATAAGAGGCTGGACATACAAGGTTCCCTACATTTTCTACAAAACACACATCAGTTTTTTCTACATTTATATGGTGCAATGCCTTATGTACCATAAAAGCATCAAGATGACAAGCAGATCCAGTTTGAATTTGATAAGCTTGTATCCCTTTTTCTTTTAAACGATCAGCATCTTTGTTAGTTTCTAAATCACCTTCAATAACACTAAATTTAAAATCTGCAACACTAGCTAAATTTTCTAATAGTGTAGTTTTACCAGCTCCAGGACTACTCATAAGATTTATAGCTAAAATATTATTTTTATTAAAATGCTCTCTATTATGTCCTGCTTCATGATCATTTTTATCTAAGATCTTTTTAATAACATCAACTGTTTTTTTATCATTTAACTGTGGATTTGCATGAACTCCTGCCATTTTATCATTATGGTGATGTTCATGACCTATATCCTGATCTGTTATACTACAACCGCAATCTGCACACATATTTTTTCCTTATCCTAATATCATATTTGTTCCAACTACAAGAGATATTGCTCCTGCTGTTGCAAAGATTGTTCTTATATTTTTTTCATTTTTTAGTAAATTCTGATTTATATAAAGTATTATTGCACCAAAACCTATAAAAATAATCATAACACCACTTGTAAAAGCAAATACCATACTCATATCTACACTTTGCCCTTGTATAGCGCCAAGCGTTATAAGCATACCACGAACTCCACCTATACCCATCAATGCACCAATTGTAAATGCAGATGTTGTATCTGTATCATTATGATTATGCTTCTTTCCAAAATAGATATGTATATGCTCTTTACCTTTATGAATATGTTTTTTTAAGTTAATTTTATCAGTTCCTACCATATATAATAAATATGTACCCATAAGTAAAATAACACTAGCACTTATTATATCACCATATCCAAGTAACTCTTCACTTATATTATAAGTTTCAAGTAATTTTGCAAATATAAAAAGCATAGTTCCATGTCCTATTGCAAATAATATAGTTATAAGCATAGTCTTTTTTTTATTTTTACCAATACTAAAATCAGCTATTGCAGTTAAATGATCTGGTCCAAAAGCATGCAATATACCATACCAAAAGATGAGTAATAAGCCTAAATTTTCCATATTAA
>JAMOPZ010000043.1 GCA_027064245.1 Campylobacterales bacterium | reverse complement strand
TTCCTTGATATGAAGCACTCATAGATACAGCCATCTCAGGCAAGCTAGTACCAACGGCTATAAGAGTTGCACCTATTACAAATGGACTGATATTAAAATGCAAAGCTATCTTTTCGCTTTGTTCGACTATAAAATCAGCTCCATATATCAAAGCTGCCATTGAAACTATAAATATAACTATATCCACTGTAATTATCCTTTTAAAAATATACTAATGCTAAGTATACAATAAAAAGTATTTTATTATTCTAAAAGTGTTTTAACTAGCTATTTTTTTATGCTCTTGCTCTACATCTTCTCTTATATGTCTTTTTTTAACATAATTGTTTAAACCTATATGATTATTATATCCCAAAAGTTTTGCTATTTTTCGTACACTTAATCCTACTGCTAAAAGTTCTTCTATTTTATCTCGTTGTTCATCAAATTTTGATTTTTGTATAGTACCTTTTGGTTTACCAAGAGATACTCCATCTAATTTTTTAGCACTTAGTGCCTCTTTTGTTCTAAGACTCATTAGATCTTTTTCAAGATTGATACTCATTTTCATAACACTTAAAATCATTTTTGTTAACATATCATCATTATTTATAAAATCTAATTTTTGAGCAACACTTATAATTCTTACATCATGGGCTAAAAGATATTGAATATTTTCTAAAATTGTAGATATTGTTCTTCCAAATACATTTATATCATACACTACTACTACACAACCTTGTTGACAAGCCTCAAGTATCTCAAAAACTTTATCTTCCTCTTCAGGTCTGTTTATCTCAACCTCAATACTTTTTTCTAGGGTTAAGTTATTTTCTTTTATATAGTTTACTATTCCTACTAATTGTGCTTGAGTATATTCCTCATTGTTTTTATTTATTCTGATAAAACTTACTACTTTTTTCATATTGTTATCCTTTATGTTTTGTATAATAGAAATATTTAATATAATACAATATTAATCTTTAAATTTTTATTTCTTATACAAAATGTTACACTATATTTGCTTAAACTAATATTAAGAATTGATTATTTTATAAACAATTTGTATAATTTTAGTTTTTTAGATATAATCTCTCTTTATTTATTATTAAAGGATTATATATTGAAATTAATTGTAGCCATAACTGGTGCTTCTGGGGTAAATTTAGGATTAAAGTTTCTTAGTTTATTACCAAAAAATATAGAGACTTATTGTGTGATATCAAGTAATGCTAAAGTTACTTTATCGATTGAAAATGATAAAAACGATTTAATAGATCTAAATCATATAACTTTTTTTGAGGATAATAATTTAGCTGCATCTATCTCTTCTGGATCATTTCAAGCTGATAAGTTTATTATTATCCCGTGTAGTATGAATACCTTAGCAAAAATAAGTGTTGGTATATCTGATTCACTTATAACTAGAGTATTTAGTGTTATGTTAAAAGAGAAAAAAGAGATTGTTTTAGCTCCAAGAGAGATGCCTTTTAGTACAATACAACTAGAAAATCTAACAAAGTTGTCTTCGCTAGGGGTTATTATAGCACCACCTATTATTGGTTATTATAGCAATCAGCAAACTTTAGATGATATGGAAAATTTTCTTATAGGAAAATGGTTTGATCTTCTTAAAATAGAACATAACTTGTATAATAGATGGGGAGGAATAAGTGAAAACAAAAGCAATATATAGCGGTACTTTTGATCCTTTTACAAAAGGTCATTTGGATATTATAAAAAGAGGTTTAAAAGTTTACGATACTATTATTGTAGCTGTTGCATTATCTGAAAATAAAAAACCTATGTTTACTATAAAACAACGAATAAGTTTTATACAAGAAGCTTTAAAGGGGTATAAAAATATACAAATTGTATCTTTTAATACTCTATTAATTGATTTTGCAAAAGAAAATAAGGTGTATAATATAATAAGAGGTTTAAGAACAACCACGGATTTTGAATATGAATTACAAATGTCATATGCTAATAACTCTTTAGAAAAAAGAATTAACACTACTTTTTTTACAACTTCATCTAAATATAATTTTATAAGCTCTTCACTTGTAAGGGAGCTATTAAGATTTGATGGTAAAATCAAACATTTAATACCAAAAAAGGTCTATAAAACTATAACAGTAGCATATAAAAAGGGGAATAAATAATGTACATAATAATAGAAGGAATTGATACTGCAGGGAAATCTACTCAAATAGATATATTAAAACAAAATTATCCAGATACAATATTTACAAAAGAACCAGGTGGTACAAATCTGGGTATTGATATACGAAATATGGTCTTAAATGGTTATACAAAAAGTAATTTAGCAGAGATGTTTTTATTTCTTGCTGATAGAGCAGAACATATAGATAAAATTATTAAACAAAACAGTGATAAAACAGTAGTAAGTGACAGAGGGTTTCTATCTGGTATTGCTTATGCCAAAATTGATATTAAGAGTGCTATTTCATTAAATCTTTTAGCTTTGGATAATGCTTTACCTTCTAAAATCATTATACTAACTCTTTCAAAAGAGATATTAGAACAAAGGTTATCAAATAAAAAGCATGATTTAATAGAAAGCAGGGGTATTGAATATCTTTTAGATATACAAAATCGTATGTTAAAAGCAATTGAACTAATAAATCAACAAAATAATAAAAAAATAGATACACTTATTATAGATGCATCTCAAAATATAAAGATTATAGCAAATCAAATAGATAATTTTATAAAAAATTAGATATAATCGCGATTATAATAAACAATCACAAAAAATAAGGAATATTTAATGTCAAATTCTTGTAAAAATATATATATTACAACACCTATATATTATGTAAACGATGTAGCGCATATAGGTCATGCGTATACCACAATTATAGCTGATATGCTAGCTAGATATAGTCGTCTTGTAGGTTATAATACTTTTTTTCTAACAGGTACCGATGAGCATGGGCAAAAAATAGCAACAAGTGCACAACAAAGAGGCAAAACACCACAAGAGTATGCAAATGAAGTAAGTGGTAAATTTAAATCTTTATGGGATCATTTTGATATAAGTTATGATAAATTTATAAGAACTACAGATGGAGATCATAAAGCAGGAGTTCAAAAAGCATTTTTAAAAATGTATGAAAAAGGTGATATATATAAAGGTAACTACGAGGGACACTATTGTGTAAGTTGTGAAACTTTTTTTACTCAAAAACAACTAATAGATGATGAGGGATGTCCAGATTGTGGAAAACCTACATCTATTATTAAAGAGGAGAGTTATTTTTTTAAATTATCTGCATATGAGGATAAGCTTTTAGCATTATATGAGAATAATCCTGAATTTATTTTACCAAAATCAAAAGCAAAAGAGATAATTAACTTTGTCAAAGGTGGTTTAGATGATTTAAGCATCTCAAGAACTAGTTTTGATTGGGGGGTAAAATTACCAAAAGAACTAAACGATGATAAACATGTAATGTATGTATGGCTTGATGCACTTTTAAACTATATAACTGCATTAGGATATGGAAGCGATGAAAAAAATATGGAATTTTGGCCAGCAAAAGTACATCTAGTAGGAAAAGATATATTAAGATTTCATGCTATTTTTTGGCCTGCATTTTTAATGAGCTTAGATCTTCCACTTCCAGATCATATAGCAGCTCATGGCTGGTGGACAAGAGATGGGCAAAAGATGAGTAAAAGTAAAGGTAATGTAGTAGATCCTAAAGAAGTAGCAGATACTTATGGTCTTGATGCTTTTAGATATTTTATGTTAAGAGAGGTTCCTTTTGGTCAAGATGGAGATTTTTCTAAAAAAGCTTTAATAGATAGAATAAACTCAGATTTAGGAAATGATTTTGGAAATCTTTTAAATAGAATTAGTGGAATGAGTGGAAAATATTTTGATTTTAAACTTACTAGTAAAGATGTTTTAAAATATCATAAAAAAGAGTTAGATGAAGTAGATAC
>JAMOPZ010000042.1 GCA_027064245.1 Campylobacterales bacterium | reverse complement strand
GAGGGGTTTATACCTATTGTACCTATACTTGTAGCAGATGTACATCAAGCAAGGGCATTGGAGTATGCTGGTATAAAAAAAAGAAATTGTAAATATATAGTTTCTCTTTTCAAAGATAATATCTTAAATCTTAGAGTTACATTAGCATCTAAAATATTAAATCAAAATATAAAAGTAGCTGTAAAAGCAACAACAGTAAATGAGAGAGAAAATCTACTTGATGCAGGAGCAAATATAATAATAAATCCATTTGCAATTATCTCATATCAAATCCATATGGGACTTAGTAGCCCTAGTTTATTTAAACTTGAAAATTGGATCTATGGTATAGATACACTAGAGTCAAAAACTTTTAAACTACCAAATCAAGATATTATAATATGTGGTTTTGGAAGACTTGGAAAAAATTTAAATAAGGTATTTACAGATCATGGAATAAAACCTACGATTATAGAGATAGATCAAGATATATATGAAAATGCCAAACTAGATGGTTATAATAATGTAATTTACGGTAATGCAGAAGAGAAATATATTTTACATAAAGCAAATATAGAAAAAGCACAAATGTTAATAATAGCAACACAAAATGATACTATAAATTTATCTATAATCTCAACTGTAAAAAAAATAAATAAAAATATTCATATAATTGTAAGAGAAAATGAATTATCTGACTTTTCTATTTTTCAAAATGCAAAAATCAATAAGATTTTTATACCTTCACGAATATTAATATATAAAACAACAAATGCAATTGTAAGTCCACTAAGTGATAAATTAATAAGATTTTTTACAAATAAAGATGAATCTTGGGGGCAAGATATTTTAATAAAACTTATAAAACAAATAGGTGGATCTCCTTTGTTATTTGATCTTAATATCACAAAAGATGAAGCTATTCAAATATATAATTATCTAAAAGAAGATAGAACACATAAACTTACTTTAGATATATTATTTCGATCAAGAAAAGATAGAAACCAAATAAACAATATTATCCCACTACTTATTCAAAGAGATAAAGAGGATATCCTTATGCCAAATGATAAAGAGGAGTTAAAAATAGATGATAAAATATTATTTGCACTAGATCATAATGCAAAAGATGATTTAGAATATATTGTAAATAATATTTATGAATTTAATTATGTTATGCATGACAAGGAAAGAAGTAAATTTTTTAAATCTTTTTAATATTTTTAGCACTTCATACCATAAAGTGCTAATTATTTTTAAAACTTTAGCTTCCTTTTATAATACTTTGATAAAATTCCATTAATAAAATAAATTTTATGGAGGAATTATTTATGGCACAACATGAATTTCAAACAGAAGTAGGACAACTATTAAAACTAATGACACACTCTTTATACTCAAATAAAGAGATTTTTATAAGAGAGCTTGTATCAAATGCATCTGATGCACTTGACAAATTAAATTATCTAAAACTTACAGATGACAGTTTAAAAGATACATTGGTAAATTGGACACCAAAAATTAGCATTAAGCTGGATAAAGAGGATAATTCTATTACTATTGCAGATAATGGTATAGGTATGAATGAAGAAGATCTTATTGCTTCTATAGGTACAATTGCAAAATCTGGTACAAAATCATTTGTAGAAGCTATGAGTGGTGATGCTAAAAAAGATAGTAATCTAATAGGTCAATTTGGTGTTGGATTTTACTCAGTATTTATGGTAGCATCTAATGTTGATGTTATAAGTAAAAAAGCTGGAGAGGATCAAGGGTATAAATGGTCAAGTAATGGTGAGGGAAGTTATGAATTAGCACCTTGTGTTAAAGATGATTTTGGAACAGTAATTTATATAAAACTAAAAGATGAAGAAAGTAGTGAATATACTTCTAAACACTCAGTTGAAACAATTGTAAAAAAATACTCAAATCATATTGCATATCCTATTATAATGAATTGGGAAGAGGAAGTTACTCAAGAGTTAAGTGAAGAAGAGGAAAAAGAGGGCAAAGAAGCTACTACAATTATAGAAAAAAAATCTGAGCAAGTAAATGAAGCAACAGCCCTATGGACTCAAAGTAAATCAGATCTAAAAAAAGAGGATTATATAGAGTTTTATAAAACAATATCTCATGATAGTGAAGATCCTATGACATATGTACATACAAAAGCAGAAGGGGTAAATGAATACACAACATTATTTTATATACCAGCAAAAGCTCCAATGGATATGTATAGAGTAGATTTTCAACCAGGGGTTAAACTATATGTAAAAAGAGTATTTATAACTGATGATGAAAAAGAACTTCTTCCTACATATCTTAGATTTGTAAGAGGTATAATAGATAGTGAAGATCTACCTTTAAATGTAAGTAGAGAGATCTTACAAGAAAATAAAGTTATGGCAAATATAAAACAAGCTAGTATTAAAAAAGTTTTAGGAGCTATTAAAAAACTTGCTAAAGATGAAGATACTTATACTAAGTTTATAACTGAATATAATAGACCTTTAAAAGAGGGTGTTTATCAAGACTTTACAAATAAAGATGCTATTTTAGAGCTTGTAAGATACAAATCTACAAATGATGAATCAAAAATGACAAGTCTAGCAGACTATAAAGAGCGAGCAGATACTGAACAAAAAGCTATATATTATATAATAGGTGATGATGAAAGAGTACTTAGAAACTCTCCACTTCTTGAAGCTTATAAGAAAAATAATATTGAAGTGCTTATTTGTGATGATAAGGAGATAGATGAGATCGTAACTCCTGCAATTGGAACTTACAAAGAGTGGGAATTTAAAGATATCACTGCATGTGAGCCTCCAAAAGTAGAACAAAGTGAAGAAAAGAAAAAAGAGGTTGAAGAAAAATTTAAATCAATCGTAGAAAAAATAAAAGAGACTTTAGGAGAAGCTGTAAAAGATGTAAGAACTACTTCTAGACTTAGTGATTCTCCATCTTGTGTTGTAAAAGATAGCGAGGATCCTATGGCACAAATGGCTGCTATGATGAAAGCTATGGGTCAAGATCTACCAGAGTCTGCACCAATTTTAGAGATAAATCCAGATCATGAAATAGTAAAAAAATTAAATGGAAATCCAGATGATGAGTTAGTAGAAACAGTATCTTGGTTACTTTTAGATCAAGCAAAAATGGCTGAAGGTATGGAAGTAAAAGATCCTATAGCATTTACAAAAAGATTAAATAAAATTTTATCAAAAGCTTTATAGAAATTTAAGTTAATATAAACTTTCTTTTTGGTATAATTCATCTCCATTTTTTGACAATTTTGTTAAAATTTGAGATCAATATACCAATCAGGAGGTCATCATGGCTTTAGATAAGGAAGTAAAACAAGAGATTATTTCTAAGTACCAAAGAGATGGAAAAGATACAGGTTCTGCAGAAGTTCAAATTGCAGTATTAAGCGCACAAATAGCAAGATTAACAGATCATTTAAAAGAGAATCATAAAGATCATCATTCAAGATTAGGTCTTTTAAAAATGGTTGGAAAAAGAAAAAGACTTCTTAAATATTTAAGAAGAACAGATTTTGAATCGTTTACTAAACTGGTTTCTGATTTAGGAATTAGAGCAAAATAATTTTAATTTGTTAAAATAAAAAAGGTTGGCTAAATATTTAGCCAACCTTTTTTTATATTTATTATAATTATATCATCTTAACTTTTTTATAGTTGCTATATCAAGACCTGTTATAATAGCAATGGTTTCATTATCCAACCCTTGAGATATTGATATTTTAGCAGTATTTAATTTTTCTTTTTCAATACCTTTTTCAATACCTTTTTCGATACCTTTTTCGATACCTTTTTCGATACCTTTTTCGATACCTTTTTCAATACCTTTTTCGATACCTTTTTTTTCTGCTGTTTTGAGAGCATTTAGTTCATCAAACTCTTTTAATGCTATATAATCGTATACTTCTAACTCTTTTTGGTTCCATGTGATCTGTGTTA
>JAMOPZ010000041.1 GCA_027064245.1 Campylobacterales bacterium | reverse complement strand
GCCAACAACCAATGAAACTACACCAGCTGTTGTAAAAACTTTTCTTACATTTTGCTTTGAATTTAATAAATTTTGATTAATATATAAAATAAAAACTCCAAATCCTACAAAAATCAACATTACACCTAAAGTAAAAGCAAAAACTAGAGTAAAGTCAACATTTTGTCCTTGTAATACTCCTAGAGTAACAAGCATACCCCGAACACCACCTATACCCATTAAAAGTCCCATTGTAAATGCTGAAGTTGTAGCAACATTACTATGTTGGTGCTCTTTACCAAAATAGATATGCATATGTTCACTACCATCATTATGTATATGTTGACCTAAATGGATTCTATCTGTTAGAACCATATAGAGTAAATAAAATCCCATGCTAAGTATTACTGAAGCAGAAATCATATCTCCATAAGCTAAGATATCATCACTTATATCTACACTTTGCAATATTTTAGCAAATGCAAATAGACTAAGTCCATGTCCTATAGCAAAAAGTGTAGTTATAATCAAAGTTTTTCTTTTTTCTTTTCCTATTGAAAAATCTGCGATAGCTGTAAGATGGTCAGGACCAAAAGCATGAAGTATCCCATACCAAAAAATAAGCAGTAAACTAAATTCATGCATATCAAATCCTTATTGATGAATATTAATTCAGCATTTTATAGTTTTTTTTATAAAAACTAGCTAAATATTTACCCTTACTTTAATATTGGCTATCTCTAAAAACTTTTATAATTATACATTGAAATATTCTCAATATATTTCCAAATTTGACCCAGTGATATGCCTCCATCATTTATAGGAGTATTTCTTTGATAATAAAAAAGTATATTTTGTTTTTTAAGTTTTTTAATTATTAACTCAAGAAGTATTTTATTTTGAAAAACACCACCACTTAAAATTACTTCTAACTTTTCTTCTAGTGCTATGAAAATAACTATTTCAACTAAGGTATTTATAAATTTAGTAACTATATCTTTATCAAAATAATCAAAATCTATTTCAATTTGGTTATTTTTGATATCAAACTGAAAATGAGATTTGCATTTAGGTTTATATGCCATTTCACATAAAAGACCAGCTTCCCCTTCATAAGTTTGAAAATCACAAATACCTGCTAAACTTGCTATACCATCAAAGAGTCTACCTACTGAAGTACTTAGTGGAGCATTTAAATTTTTTGTATAGCTTTTATAAAGTAGATTAATCTCATTTTTAGTAAAAGGTAGCTTAAAAGATAGTACATCATCTAAAGGATATCTATCAAACAATAAGCTTAATGCTACACGACGAGGTTCCTTAATAGCTCTTTCTCCGCCCAATAACTTTATTGGTTTGAAATTATATTTGCGTTTATCTCCCACAAATATTTCTCCTCCCCATAAAAGACCATCATCTCCATATCCTGTACCATCAAAACTAAATCCTAAATATTCTCCACTTAAGCAAAATTCTGCTTTACAAGCATATATATGTGCTAAATGGTGTTGTACAGGGAATAACTCTTTCTTTTGTTGTTTTGCCCATTTTGTAGTTTCATAGTTTGGATGCTTATCGTGAACAATTATATCAGGTTCAAAATCATAAAAGTTTTTAAAAGTTTCCAAGGTTCTTTTAAAAAAATCAAAACTTTTTAATGAGTTTAGGTCTCCAATATATGGTGATATTATTAAATTGTCTTCAAAAGCTAAGGCAATAGTATTTTTTTGATTCGCACCAACTGCTAATATTTTTTTAGATATTTTTTTAGGAAGTTTAATATGAAATGGTGCGTATCCTCTAGCAAGTCTTAAAAGCTGAATTTTTTCATCTACAACCTGAACTAGGCTATCATCTACAGCATTTACTATATCTCTATCAAAATCAAGTATATTTTTTATAAATGGTAATTTTAATTTTATCTCTTCTATATCTTGTATAATTGGTTCATTGCCCAAATTTGCACTTGTTGCAACTATGGGATTATCAAGATATTTAAGAAGTAAAATTTGCAAAGGAGTATATGGTAGAAAACAACCAATTCTATCTATGCTTGGTGCAATATATTTTGATAAATTATAAGCCTTTGCTTTTTTCAAGATAACTATAGGTGCCTCTTTGGATATTAAAATTTTTTCTTCATTTTTAGAAATATTTGCTGATATTTTTAACTCTTCTAAGTTCTTAAACATAATGGCAAAAGGTTTTGTGGGTCTATTTTTATATTTTCTTAATTGTTTGAGAGTATCACCATTAGTTGCATCACAAACTATGTGAAAACCACCTATACCTTTTATAGCAACAATATATCCCTCTTTAATTCGTTGTGCTATATCTTGAATACTTGAATTTAATTGTGGACCACAGTTATGACATGAAATAGGTTGGGCATGATAGCGTCTATTGAGTGGATTTTCATACTCCTCTTGGCAATAAGAACACATTTTAAATTTTGACATAGAGGTATTTTCTCTATCATAAGGCACAGTTTGAACAATACTATATCTTGGTCCGCAATCTGTACAAGTTGTAGCAAAATAGTTATAAAACCAATGGTGCTTAGTTACAATATCTATCTTACACTTATCACATATTGCGAAGTCAGGAGAGATAATTGCCATTTTGGAAGTAGAGGTTTCAATCGCATTCTGTACTATTTCAAACTGTCCCTTATAAAGAGGGATAACATCATTTATTGTAATTCCTATAATCTCAGCTAAAGGTGGAGGTTGCTTATCTATCTCATCTATAAAAGAATTTAAAAAACTATCTTCCCCTTCAACAAAAATATAAACACCTACCTCATTATTTTTCACATATCCTTTTAGATTAAATTTAATTGCTAAATTATATATAAAAGGGCGAAACCCAACACCTTGAACCCTTCCCGTTATTGTAATTATTTTTGCTTTTATATTTACTTTCATTTTATGAATATTCATTCACCATATCAAGATATTGATTTAAATATAGATGTTGATAAAGCTTGTTTATACTGTTCTAAATCTTGACTTAAGACCTTTTCAGAATTTAAAAATGTAATACCACCTAAAATTCCTGCTATACAAGAAAAGGATATAAAAAAATCTTGATTTATAAATTCTTTTTTTTCTATCCCATCATTAATCATTCTTTTTAGTTCATTAATAAAATCTTCCGCAAGTTCAAAGCCACAATTCTCATTATCACAAAAGAGTTCACGATTACCAAGATATACTTTAAAAAAATAATTAATCATTTCTGGATTATTTTTCAAAAACAGTAAATAACTTTCAACAAATAAAAATATTTTTTTTCTCGAAGAAATATTTTGATCATTTATATATTTTAGTTTATTAGCCAATCTTTTTGAAACAAAAATTATGGATGATTTAGCTAAAGAGTTTTTTGATGGAAAATAATTATAGAAATTTCCTACACTCATATTTATGTTTTTTACAACATCAGAAATTGTTGTATTATAAAATCCATATTTTGAAAACATTTTTAAAGCGGAGGATATAATTAAACTCTCTTTTTTCTTTTTTCTTAACATATAATCTATTTTCCTAAAAATGGTTTACCTTAAACCTGAGTTCGACAATACGCCCAAAGATAGCTAAATAAATGGTGAGATTTTAAAAAATTGCCGTTTAATTGCCCTATATTTGGGTGTTCTATTGTCGAACTCAGGTTTTAACATATATTATTCCCGTAAGGCACAGTTTAAAGAAGAGATTCTATCGGGAAAAAGAATATGAAAAAAATCGCAATTATCCGAATGAGACTAATAACGAAACTTTAAACTGTGCCTTATGGAAATAATTAATTAATGTATATAATTTCCATAAGTTATATTTATTTCATCAATTAAAAGTTGATTGTTAAAATATATAGCATCATTAATATAAGCTTCTGTATTTAATTTTGCAAAAAGTTTATTATTTTCAAATAAAGATCCAGCAAGTACTGTTGATGTAACACTAAAGTTATCTTTTATATTTCCTATTT
>JAMOPZ010000040.1 GCA_027064245.1 Campylobacterales bacterium | reverse complement strand
CGGCTAGTTTTTTTAAAAACTACCATTCTCATAGAGTTTGAACCTATATCTATAACTGTAGTTATCTTTGCCATTTAATCTCCTAATTTCTTAAAACCACAACTATCTCCATCGTAGTATTCTATTATTTCTTAAAATAAACATATCTCCAGGTTTACTATCTACAATTAAATCAGGCACTACTCTGCTATCACTACACCCTACAAAAAGGATAGTTGGTTTTTGACCATTTTCTATTAAATCATCAAATTTTGATTCTAATTTTGGAAAGTTTACATTTTGAAATTTTTTATTACCTTTTATAAGTTTATCTATATCCATACTGTATTCCTATTTTTTATTTTATACCCAAAACATAATCTGTAAATAAAAATCCACCATAAATAAATACAGAAAAAAGATGAAGAAGTTTTATAAGTAAATATATCATATATCAAAAAAAGGAGATTATACAGCCTCCTCATCCTCTTCACCTGTTCTAATTCGTATAATCTTTTCTATAGGAGAGACAAATATTTTTCCATCTCCTATTTTCCCTGTTCTTGCAGCTTCTGTTATTAACTCTACTACTTCATCAACCTTGCTCTCTTCTATTATAATATCTAATTTTATTTTTGGTAAAAAATCTATAACATACTCTGCACCTCTGTAAAGCTCATTATGCCCTTGTTGTCTTCCATAACCTTTTACATCAGATACTGTCATACCTGTAATACCAGCTTCACTTAAAGCATCTTTTACATCTTCTAATTTAAATGGCTTAATAATAGCTTCTATTCTTTTCATTAAGATTTCCTTATTAATTTATTTGTTTATTGTAACAAAACTATATTAAAAAATACCTTGAGATTATTTATAAATATCTTTTTGAAACTCTTTAAAAATTCTATGTTGCCATAGATGGTATGATGGGTATTTTATAATATAATCTGATATTATGGTTGCTTGTGATTGAGTTAGATTGTATATGCTATTTTCTTGATTTTGAAATTTTCTAGGGTCTAAAGGTTCAATAAAATCTACTATATATTTACCAAATTCAATAGGTCTAAAAAATACAGGTAGAATTATTGCATCAAATTTTAATGCTAATCTAGAACTTGAATCTATCATTTTTATTTTTTGATTTAAAAACTCTACTTCTATCCCTTTTGGATTATTTTGGTCTATTACTAAACCTAAAATTTTACCATTTTTTATAGCTTTTATCAATCCTTTGCTTGCTTGATTTTTTGAAAGCAGTTCATTGTTATTTTTTGTTCTTGTTTGTTTTAATTCTTTATTTAAAAATTTATTATTTAAAGGACGACCAACTACTGTAGTTGGTGCATATTTAAGTGGTATAAATGTACTACCATACTCCCAGTTACCATAGTGTGCTGTTATTAATATAATTTTTCTTTTATTTTTTAAAGCATCAAGAATATATTGTTCATTATGAATTGTTAATTTTTGTTCTAAATCTTGCAATGTTAGTGTTTGGTTTTGGATAAATTCATATATATTATATAATAAATTTTGATAACTTTGTTTTATTATTTGCTCTTTTTCCTCTGTAGATTTAGTATCTTGAAATACTAAATCTAAATTAATTTTTGCTATTTTTATATGTTTTTTATCAATAAATAAAACCAATTTTACTAATATATCTAACATATATTTTGTAATATTTTTAGGCAATAATAAAATAAAAAATTTGATTAACTTATAAAGTAAAAAAAGTAAAAAATCTATCATAACAACTCCAATGCTAATTTTAAAATATCATCTTCATCTATATCTTTTATAGAAAAATCATCTTTATCTAATTTTAAAGGGTTAACAATGCTATTTGATTTTATAGTTTTGTTTATAGATGTTTCATAGCTATTTCTATATGCAGGAGTATTACCAAATATAGTAATAGAGGGGATATTTAATCCCCATGCCATATGTGTAGGACCTGTATCTGCTCCTATTACTAATTTTGCATTTATAATTTTATATTTTAGTTCATTTAAAGAACTTTTAGTATCTAAAATACAAAATGATGATTGCTGAGTAAGCCATAAAGCATCTTGATATTCTTTTTCATTTCCCCATATTACAAGAATATTCTTTTTTAGTTTTTGTGCTAAATTTAAAAATCTTTCTTTTGGATATATTTTATTTGGTTTTGATGCACCTATTACAAATAATATTTCATATGCAGGTAAAACCAAAGTTGAAGATGAGTATAAAAAAGGTTTTTTCTCTAAAATATTATTATCAGTTATATTAAGATCTAGTGCTTTGTTTATAAGCTTAATATTTCTTTTTATAATATTTTGTTCATATCCTATAGAGATATGTTTTGTATAAAATATACTAGCTATAGACTCTTTTATACTATCTTTACTAAAGCCAACTATTTGTTTGGGATTTAAGATTTTTGATACTAAAGAAGACTTTATTAAACCTTGTGCATCTATTATTATATCATAATTATTTTGTGAATATTTTTTTATTAGTTTTATTTGTCCAAAAATATTTTTTTTATTTTGTTTAATAGATTTTAACTCTATTGGTAAAATATTTGTTATATTAGGATTGTTTTTTAAAATATCTTGAAAACTTTTTTCAACTATCCAATCTATTTGAATAGTTGGATAAGCTTTTTTTATAAACTCAAGTACAACCATAGTATGAACTATATCACCTAGTGCAGAGAGTTTTACTATTGCTATTTTTATATTTTTTTTCATTTAGTATTATAGTATTATCATCCAGGTACTAGCTCTGTAGTTGCATTTGGTGCACCTAGATAGTATCCTTGGTATCCATCTATATAAAGTCTTCTAGCTTTTTTATAAATCTCCTCATTTTCTATATACTCCCCTACAACTTTTATACCTAATTCATGTGCTAAATTTGTAATAGTTCTTACTAAAATATAAGATTCTTCTACTTTACAAATATCTTTTATTAAGCTTCCATCAATCTTGATATAATCTGGTTTTAACTCTATTAAATATGTAAAATTTGCATATCCACTACCAAAATCATCAATGGCTATTTGTACTCCATAGCTTTGCATATCTCTTATAAAATCTCGTATAAGATCAAAGTTTATAATATTTTCAGACTCTAATATTTCTAATATAAGCTTTTTTTCTACACCATATTCTATCATTTTCTCTTTTATAAATTTTATCATCTCTTTATTTGCAATATCATCAAATGATAAATTTATAGAAAAAGAGTAATCTAAATGTTGAAAATATTGAAATGATTTTTCTATCATTCTTTGAGTTAATTGAAAATAATATTTTGTTTTTGCAACTGCATCAAGAAAGAAAAAAGGTGATATTACTCTATCCCCATCTTTTATTCTTACTAAACACTCATAAGAGTTACCATAATCTTTTATAATAGGTTGAAAATATGCTACTAGTCTATCCTCTTCTAAAGCAGATTTTACCATTTTCACTCCAGCAATATCTTTTTCAAATTTTTCTGTTAATTTTAGATCACTGCTATATTTTAAAAAAGGTACTTTATGATCTTTTGCATAATGTAGTGTCATATCTGCAAGTTCTAAAAGATTATCTGCTTGTATATTACCTACGACTACTACAGTTACATAAATATTAATATCTATTGTATTATCTGGATCTATCTCTATGGTTATTGGTGTATTTTCTATAGTTTGCATCATATCTAAAACTGTAGTATCAGTAAATTGATGATTTTCTTTATCTTCACCATGCTCTAGATATATAAATTGATCTGCTCCTATTTTATAAAAACATTTATCATTAGAGATTAAAGATTGTAAAAATTTTGTTATAGCTTTTAAAACAATATCTCCAACTTTCATACCATAAAAATCATTTATAGTTGAAAATCCTTTTATATCTATTAAAACTAATCCATAATGAGATTTTATTTTTAAATCATCTAGCAATTTTACTCTATTTGGTAAACCTGTTAGTTCGTCGTGATAATACTT
>JAMOPZ010000039.1 GCA_027064245.1 Campylobacterales bacterium | reverse complement strand
TATTAAAAGATACATATCAACTTCTCCCCAATTATCAGGATTTTTACCTTTTCCTCTGGCATTATAATTCTCTAAAGCCTTATTATTTTTTGGATTATTATAATGTTCTTGAATTTTTTGCTCTTGTTCTTTTGTCATTTTATCTCCTATAAATAGATATAAATTTTTCAATACATTTTTCTGTATTTTTAAAAATTGTTTCTATTTCATCTTTTGTTGCATTATCTATATGTATGCCACAAGTTACTGCAATATCTTTATTAATAACTGATGAAATTGTCTTTATAACAAATTTTGAGATCATCTCATCTTTATGACCACTCTTTACTACACTAGAATATAAGCCATTATCCATTAAACTTATGGCTCCTATATGTTCTTTTCCACCTGTTATAATTACTAATAAATCTTCACCAATATCAAAATATTTTAGTGTTACTGCACATCTATTATCACCATATCTAATCATCCAAATTCTCCAATAACTCTTCATCACATTTTGGACAATACTCATGCTCCCCTGCAATATATCCATGCTTTGGACATACTGAAAATAGTGGTGTTATTGTGATATATGGTAAACGATAATTTGAAATTACATTTTTTACTAATTTTCTACAAGCTTCAGTTGAACTTAATTGCTCTTGCATATATAAATGCAATACTGTACCACCTGTATATTTACATTGTAAATCATCTTGTAAATCAAGTGCTTCAAATGGATCAGATGTTAAATCAACAGGAATTTGTGAAGAGTTTGTATAATAAATATTATCACCCATTCCAGCTTGAATTATAGAATCTCCATATCTTTTTTTATCCTCCTTTGCAAATCTATATGTAGTACCTTCTGCTGGAGTTGCTTCTAGATTATATAGATTTCCTGTTTTTTCTTGATATTGCACCATTTTATTTCTCATATGTTCTAAAATCTCTAAAGCAAACTTCTCACCCTCTTTGCTAGATATATCAAAACTATCGCTTGTAAAATTTCGTATCATCTCATTTATACCATTTACTCCAATAGTTGAGAAATGATTATTAAAATGTGGTAAATATCTTTTTGTATAAGGAAATAATCCTCTATTATACATCTCTTGAATAAAAACTCTTTTTTTCTCCAAAGTTGAACTTGCCATATCCATAAGTTGATTAATTCTAAGAAATAATGCCTCTTTATCCCCTTTGTATAAAAATCCAAGTCTTGCCATATTAAGAGTAACTACACCAATACTTCCTGTCATTTCTGCTGAACCAAAAAGACCACCACCTCTTTTGAGTAGTTCTCTTAAATCAAGTTGTAATCTACAGCACATACTTCTTACATGTCCTGGTTTATATGCTTCTTCATTTGGTATAAGATTACCATTTTTATCTTTTATATACTGGCTACCTATAAAATTCTGAAAATATGATGAGCCTATTTTTGCAGTATTTTCAAATAATATATCAGTATTTTCGCCATACCAATCAAAATCTTCAGTTATATTTACTGTTGGAATTGGAAATGTAAATGGTTGTCCTGTTTTATCACCTTCGGTCATAATCTCATAATAAGCTTTATTTATTAGGTTCATCTCTTTTTGAAAATTTTTATAAGTCATATCTTCAAAATTATCACACCCTCTTTTAATAGCTTCACTTAAAAGCTTATCATCATCTAAATCTTTTAAAAGATGTATTTGCTTTCTTGTAGGAATTTGATCTTTTAAATCACTAGGAACTGTCCAATCAATAGTTACATTTGTAAATGGAGATTGTCCCCACCTCGCAGGAACATTTAAATTATAAATAAAACTTCGTATTGCTTTTTTTACATCTTTATAACTTAATTTATCTCTAAATACATAAGGAGCAAGATATGTATCAAAGCTACTAAAAGCTTGAGCACCCGCCCACTCACTTTGTAATATTCCTAAAAAATTTGCCATTTGTCCTAAAGCTTCACGAAAGTGTTTTGGAGCATCACTTTCTACTCTACCTCTTACACCATTAAATCCCTCATCAAGTAAAACTCTTAAACTCCACCCTGCACAGTATCCTGTTAAACAATCTAAATCATGAATATGATAATCACCATTTCTATGAGCATAACCTTCTTCTTTAGAATATATTTTATCAAGCCAATAGTTTGCTATGATTTTACCTGCAGTATTATTTACAAGTCCTGCATTACTATAACCTGTATTTGAGTTTGCTTTTATTCGCCAATCACTTCCATTAATATATTCTTCTATAGTTTGAGTTGAATTTATATATGTTGTATCATCATCAAGGATATTTTTTCTTTGTAATTTATGAGTATGACGATACAACATAAAAGATCTCATTACATCAAAATATCTTTGTTTATAAAGTTCTTGCTCTATTAAATCTTGTATATCTTCAACTGCAGATACTTTTTTATTTTTTAACCTATTTAATAAATTAAAAAAAACTTTACTATCATAGGTTATATTTTCACTTTTAAAAGCTTTTTTTATTGCATCTTCAATTTTATAAGATAAAAATTCTTGAGTTTGCCCATCTCGTTTAAGTATAGTTGTTATCATTTTCACTCTTTATTTTAATTACTACCTTTAGGTAGGAATTAAAATAATAACATTATTTTCTTTAAAATTTTCTGTTATTGAAATATTTTGACAATAGAACTTTTTTCTACAAGTTCAGCAAGAGTAGTTTGTGTAAAAAAATCATCAATAGCACATTTTGGTTTTTGCCATTTATCATGCATAATACATTTTTGGTCAACATTGCATTTTATATCAAGTAAAACACATTCTTTATGATTTATATCATCAAATACAGCAACTATATCAATTATTTTAATATCTTTAATATTTTTAACAATTACAAACCCCCCATATTTTCCTTTTATAGATATTAATATTTCATTTTTTGTTAATTTTGTCATAATTTTGGATAAATATTTATATGGAATATTTAATATTTCTGATAATTGTTTTGAAGAATATTTATTTTCTTGATGTTTTGCCATAAATCCTAAAATAGCAATGGCATATTTTGTTGTTGTACTTAACTGCATTTATAACCTTATATATCTTTAAATTAATAAATTTGTAATTCCTATAATTAGTATTACTTTCTTATTTACTATTTTATTTATCCTTTACTCTATATATTTTCTAATTTCTATTAAAATCATCTTCAAGACGAACAATATCATCTTCACCTAAATATTGTCCAACTTGTGCTTCAATAAGAACAACTGGTATTTTACCTTCATTGCTAAGTCTATGAATTTCGCCCATTTTTATATATGTAGATTCATTTGGTCTTATTAGCTTTGTAGTATCTCCTACAGTTACTGTTGCAGTTCCTGATACTACTATCCAATGTTCATTTCTATGATAATGTTTTTGTAAAGATAATTTACAACCAGGTTTTACTACTATAGTTTTTATCTTATATCCTGGAGTATCTTCAAGAACAGTATATGTACCCCAAGGTCTATGAGCTGTTAGATGAATATTATGAAGTTCACTTACTTTTTTAATCTCATTTACTACTTGTTTTACTTTTTGGCTACTACCTTTTTTTGATACCAATAGAGCATCACCTGTATCTACTATAATTAGATCTTCTACATCTACGGTAGCTATATATTTATCTTTACCATATACTAGATTATTTTTACTATTTATAGATATATGTTTATCATTTAGTGTATTATTATTTTCATCTTTTGAAAGTTCGTCAAATAATGCATCAAAACTACCTACATCTGACCAGTTTATATCTGATGGTACTACTTTTACAATACTTGATTTTTCCATCACTGCAAAATCGATACTATCTTCTGGTATATTTAACATATCATTATGAGCTATTCTTATAACATTATCTTTTTTACTATTATTATAAGCTATTAAAGATGCTTCGTAGATTGGTAATGAATATTTTTTTAACTCTTCTAAAAATACTCTTGCTTTAAACATAAACATACCACTATTCCATAAAAATAATTG
>JAMOPZ010000038.1 GCA_027064245.1 Campylobacterales bacterium | reverse complement strand
TGTACTATTTACAGTTAATGCATTTATATATGCATTACTTAAAAGATCAAAATCATTTAAAGTAGATTGTGCTGATTTTAAATTTGATCCTGTAGAACCAGAATCACTTACCGTAGTAGATAGATCAGTAGTATAAATATTAACTGTTTCAACAGTAGTATTTGTAGATGTTGTTCCATTTGCTACAAAATTTGTAAAATCTGAACTAATTTTATCTCCACTTACTACACTATTTACACCTAAAACATCCATCCCTTTTGAATTAGTTAAATACCCATCTCCACCTCGTCTAAAATCACCAGCTCTAGTATAATATGTAACAGGATTTAAACTATTACCATCTTGTACTTCAAAAAAACCATCTCCATTAATAGCAAAATCATATTCACTTTCTGTCTGTTTTAAAGTACCTTGGTTATGTATCTTTGTAGGATCATCACCTAGAGACCCCATTCCAACACCACTTTGATAATACAAATCAGAAAAAGATGTTCTACTAGATTTATACCCTACTGTATTTACATTTGCTATATTATTTGACTCATTATCTAAAGCCTTTTGTTCAGAAGTTAAACCTAATATACCATTATATAATGCACCTATCATATTATTATCCTTATCCTACTTTTGTAATGCTATCTAAAGGCAACTGCTGTGTCTCCTCTGCATAAGTATATGCACTTCCTGCATACTCATATAAAGATGTTATATCTTCATCTGTTACAACAGCATCATCACTATCAAGAAGTTTTATAGAACCATCATCATTAAAAGTAAATCTTCCATCTGAATTTAGAGAAACTTTATAATCAAGTTTATTACCATCTGCATCATAAAGCCACCCTTGTTCATCATATTTTACTACATCTCCACTATCTGTACTTTTTATACCATCTACTTTACCTGTAATCTCTCTACTATTTGCATATAGTGTACCATCAACACTCTCTATCGTTTCAATAGCATAGCGCTTTGGTTCCCCATCATCGCCCATTGTTCCATCTTCTATAACTTTACCTATCATATTAGAAGCAGTTGCAAGTGATGAGTTTTTGTAAGCTGCAGTAAGTTCTGCCATACCTTTTGACATATCTTCATTTGCTTGAATTGTAGACATCTGAATAGTACTATCCATAAGTTCTTTACTATCCATAGGATCTGTTGGATCTTGCTGTTTCATCTCCTCAAGCATTAATTGCATAAAATCTGTATTATCTAACTTATCATTTGATACATTTGTTGTATAAGTATTACCTTGTAGATCTGTTTTTGTCTGTGTTACTACGCTATCTATATTTGCCATAATATTCTCCTAAATTGATTTTTCATCAAAAAAGAAATTAACAACATTTTGTGCATCCATAGCATCTTGAACCCTTATTGCTAATTTCTCATCTATAACTATAATATCTCCCGTCCCTACAATTCGTTGATTTACAAAGATATCGCCACCCTCTCCTGCTATTTTATTTAAAGGTAAAATATCACCTTCACTAAAATTTAAAAAGTCTTTTATAGTAACATCTGCATGACCCAACATTACATCAACTATAATTTGAGTATCAACTAAGGCATTGTAATCTTCTGGTGTAATTTCCATAATAGCTATCTTTTAATTTAATTTTTCCAACAATTATATCATAATTTTGTTAATAAAGTATTAATATTCAATAAGATTTATACAACTGCTTCTAAAGATTCAAGCATTGATGCTACTTTTGTATCAATATTACCATCAAAATTACCAAGATCACTAGCAATCACTACACCACCTTGCATAACATTTTGATCCTCTTGCAAAGATACAAACTCCCCATAATTTAATTGATCTTTTAGCACCACAAAATCTTTTGGATTTAGATGAATGGTTACTTTAGATGCTGTTTTTATTTTTTGCATAAGATTAGATATAGTTTGCCCAGCAATAGCAGCTGAGTTTTGACCAACCTCTATACCTATTATTTTTTGAGCTATCGATATAGCTGTTTTAAGTACTTTTGTTTCTATTTGTAATGTTGCTTGTTCAAAAAAAGATGAATAATGTTTTAGATCTTTCATAGCTTCTACTATTTGTAGATCTAAATCTCTCCCTTTTACACCTTCACTTTCTATTATATTTACTTTTTGATCTATTTGTACTACTGCATTTTGTAAAGATTTTATCTCTTGTAAAATCATATCCATAGATTCTTGAGTTTGCTCAATCACATTTTTATCACTAAGAGTTGCTACTTCTTGCATAGCAGGGGTTTGATTTACCTCATTTGATATAAAACTACCTAACTCATATTTTTCTATATTATCATCGTTTTTAATAATTTTTGATGTTGAATTAACTCCAGATATTGACATTCTACTCATCCTCTTCTGGTCGTTCTATCTCACCACTTTCAAGTAGTTTCATAGCAACCTCTAACATTTTTTTCTGAGCTTCTTCTATATCTTTAATTTTAGTTTTTCCTAACATCTCAAACTCCTCTTCAAATCTCTCTCTTGCTCTTTGAGACATCGAACCTTTAATTATTGCGATATCTTCTTCTGGAGAATTTTTTAAAGCTACTGTTAAAACCTCTGTCTCTACATTTCCTAATACTTTCATAATATCATTTTGATCAAGAGATAAAAGATCTTCAAATACAAACATATTTTCTTTTATTTTATCTGCTAAAATAGGATCAATTCCTACAATATTATTTAAAATATCTGCAGATTTTGGTCCCATTTTATTAAGCATATCTGCTACTGATTTTACACCACCTACAGTTACAATAGAGGCCAATAATGACTCTAATTTTTTCTCTAACACTACTGACATAGATCTTACAATTGAAGGCGACACATCTTTTATTGTTGCCATTTGCATAGTTATTTTTACTTTTAAGCTATCATCAAGTTGATTTAAAACTTCACTAGCATCACTTGGATCCATATGTGCTAATACAACTGCAATTGTTTGTGGTGATTCATCTTTAATAAAGTCTGCTAATTGTTTTGGATCTATATTTTCTAAATATGCAAAAGATGTTTGAGCCTCTTGCATCCTAGCTAATTTTGCTAAAACAGCTTCAGCTTCAGCTTTTCCTAAAGATTTATATAAAATCTCTTTTGCATACTCAAATCCACCACTACTTATATAAGCATTTGATTTTATAAACAAATAAAACTCATCTAATATTGCTAATGATACTGTCTTATCTATAGATCTTATTTTAGTAATTGCTGTAGATATCGCTTCTACTGTCTCTTTTGGAAGATTTTGAAATATTTTTACAGTAGCTTCTTCTCCAACTAACACACAAAAATGTGCAACTCTTTCAAGCATTGGCATCCCTTGAAGCACTTCTGTATTTACTTCGTTTGACATATTTATCCTTTAAACTTTGTATCACCTTCGGTTAATAATACTTCTATCATTTTTGCAACACTCTCTGGATTATTAGCAACAGTACTATCTAACTCTGAAACCAATACATCATATTTTGCCACTTCTTCTGGATCTAAACCATCAATATTATTTAAAATTTGATTTTTTACTTTAGCTTTTAATTTTGATTGTTCATCACCTAAATTAAACTCATCTAATGCAGCATCATATCCATCTGGCATTGCTGCTGTTTTTAAAGCTTCGGTCTCTTCATCTGTAAATCTTGCCTCATTTTCAACTATAAACTTTTTATAAAATACAAACAATAAAATAGATGCTATTAAATATTGAATATACTGTGCAAACTCTTCTAAAATAGATTTTACCCCAAATATACTACTATCTGATATATCTTGAGAATCCATAGTGGCATTTATTTCTCCAAAAGGTCTTAATCCTATAAATTTAAAAGCTCGTACAGTAACACCATCTCCCCTTTTTTCTCTAAAACCAATAGCTTCTTTTACCACAAGGTCTAAATTATTTAAAAACTCCTCTTTATTCTCAAGTTTTTCTAATACAGATGAATCAAATGTAACAGCAGCTGTAATCTTTGCTATTGAGGCATAGCTATTATCTTTTT
>JAMOPZ010000037.1 GCA_027064245.1 Campylobacterales bacterium | reverse complement strand
ATGTTTTTCCTCCTCTATGTGAAAAGAGATATATTTTGGTTTTAATGGTGCAAAAAGATCTACAAAAAAAGTATTATTCTCTACCATCAAGTGAATATCCAGTGGTTTTGTAGCTATTTTTGCTACACTACTTACTACAACTGGTCCAATTGTAAGATTTGGGACAAAATGCCCATCCATTACATCTACATGTACAAGATCACATCCTGCATCACAAATAGCTTTTATATCTTTATCTAATTCTCCAAAATTGGCACTTAAAATTGATGGTGCTATAAGCATATTATTTCCTTATGTAATTTTATATTTTATAGAGTATCCTCTCATAAGTGGTGGTGTATCATAATAATCACTATCACTTTTTGATTTTTGTATATGAGATACATTATCTTGTTTTATTTCATCTTTATTGCTTAAGCTATCTGGTGAATCAAAACCAGTTGCAACAATAGTGATCTTAATCTCATCTACACCTAGTGTTTCATTTGTAGTTGTACCAAAGATAATATCTGGATCGCCATCTATCATATCATTAATATTTTCCATAACATCTTGAATAGCAAATATAGAAACATCAGGGTTAATAGTCCAATGTATCATAATACCTTTTGCACTAGATAAAGATACTTCATCTAACAATGGAGATCTAATAGCAGCATCTAAAGCTAAGTTAGCAGCATCTTCACCTTTTGCTTTTCCTATACCCATAAGTGCTATACCTTTATGTTGCATAATAGTTTTTACATCTGCAAAATCGACATTTATATCTGCACTTCCTGGTTTTAGTATCACTTCACTCATACCATTTACTGCTTGATAAAGCACATCATCTACTACTTTAAAAGCATCTTTCATACCAATATTTTTATCTATAACATTTCTTAATCTATCATTTGGTATCACTATAATTGAGTCACTAACTTTTTTTAGCTCTTCTAGTCCTAGATTTGCTAGACCTGTTCTTTTTTTACCTTCCCATTTAAAAGGTTTTGTCACAACTGCAACAGTTAAAGCTCCCACCTCTTTTGCAGCTTTAGCTACAACAGCTGCTGCTCCGGTTCCAGTTCCACCTCCTAATCCAGCAGCAATAAAAACTATATCACTACCTTCTAAAGATTCTCTAATTTCTTGATAATTTTCAAGTGCAGAGTCTCTTCCTATATCAGGACGCATACCAGCACCAAGACCCCTTGTAAGATCAACACCTAATTGTATTTTTTTGGGAGCTTGAGAAAGATTAAGTACTTGAAGATCTGTATTTGCTACTATTAAATCGATCTTATGAGTACCTTCACTAATCATATGATTTATCATATTACATCCACCACCACCTACACCAATAACAGCAATTTTAGCTGCATTTTGAGATAATGTTTCTGTTGGTTTTTGTACTATTATACTACTTTGATCAAATAAATTTGTTTCCATTATAACCATCCTAAAATTTTAGAAAAAAATGATTTTTTTTGAGGTGTATCTATCTCATTTTCTATGTTTATATCTGCTAATGTTGAGTGTTGTTTTTGTATAATATTTTCGTTTTGTATCTGAGTAGATTCTGAAGTTTTCTCTTCACCTTTTGATTGTATTGGAGTTTTAATTCTTAAATTTCCATTACTATCTAATTCAAAACTATTGTCATCTTCTAATCCGTATATAAGGATACCAACAATAGTAGACATAATTGGATCTTGAAAATCTATATATCCATTTTGAATATTTTTTGGTATTGCTATTTTAATAGGGGTATTTAAAAAAACTTCACTAGCTAGCTCTTTTACACCTAAAGTTTTGGTCATACCACCTGTTAAAATAATACCACCATCTATACTATCTATTACAGAACTTTCATATAATTTTTTTCTTACTAAAACAAATATCTCCTCTATTCTTGCATGAATAATAGGTTGAATTTGTTCTAAAGATATCTCTTTTGTATCTATCTCACTACCTAAAATTGGTAATTTTATTTTTTTAATAGTATTTTCATCTTCACTTATAGGTAAAAGTGTACCATATTTATTTTTTATCATATTTGCAGCACTATATGGAGTATGAAGCTGAATAGAAAGATCTGCTGTAATATTTTCACTTCCTATAGGTAAAAAACTATTAAATATAATAGTTGATCCTTTATATACAACTATTTCAGTTGTTGTAGCACCTAAATCTATTATGGCTGTTCCTAATTTTTTTTGATCATCTTTTAAAATAGATAGTGCATTTGCATATCCACTTAATACAAATTGATCTACTTCTAAATTTGCTAATTTTAAAGAATTTTTTATATTTGTAAGAGATGTTTTTTTTGCTGTTATGACATTGACATTTACTTCCAATCTATTTCCATTCATATTTAAAGGATTTGTAATACTTGATCCATCATCAACCCTAAAAGATATAGGTATAACATGCAAAATATCATATTCTGGTATAACTTGCGCATTATATAAAGCCATTTTTAAAACTTGTTTTATCTCATTTTGTGTTATTTGTCCACTTGGTACATTTACACTACCTAAACTTTGTATAGTTTTTGCATTAGCTCCTGAAACAGAAACAATAATTTTAGGGTCTATCATACCAGCACTACTTACTGCTATGTTTACAGACTCTTTTATAGATTCGCCTGCTTGGTTGATATCTACTATATTTCCTTTTTTTACACCTTTACTTGATACATTTCCTACACCTAAAATATTAATTTTATGACTTGCGTCACTTGAAGCAACAATAGATGTGATTTTTGTACTACTAATATCAATAGCTAAAATAGTATTATTCAATGTTAATTCCCCATAAATGATTTTATCTCATATTTTAATTGCAACTGTTTTATTAGTTGATCCATAGCTTCATTTGTTTTTATTTTTTGTACTATTGATTTTACTATATTAGTATCTAATTTTGTTATATTATCTGCTAATATAGAATCTTCAATTTTAAATATTACAATTTTACCTTTTAATTTTACCATAGATACTTTTTTCATAGATTGAAAAATAGCACCTAAAACTTCTGTAGTTTCAGAAGCACTTAAACCATCAATTAATAACTTAGCATCTCTTGATATATACCCAAGAGAATTTCCTGAAAAGTTTTTTACTATTTTTTGTGCTTTTTTAACTAAAAGAAGTTGTTTTTCTTCTAGTAAGAAATCATTTTTTACTTTATTTTTTACCTTATCAAAACTTAAAACTTGTGGTTCTATTTTTTTGATTAGTTTTGTCACTATATAAAATTTATCATTATAAATAGGTTTTAATACACTTCCTTTTGTACTTTTAATAATCTTTGTAAAATTTTCTTGAGTAAACAGCTCATTTGAATTATATAAAGTAACTGTAGATATAAAATTAGATTTATCTTTTTTAAGATTTAAGTACTCTTTTAAAGCTATTTTTTTCATCTCTTTTTTTGTTTTACCATCAATATTCGCTATTTTGCTATATGCTATTTTATACCCTATAGCTGATTTATATGATTCTTTATGCTTATTATAATATTTTTTTAACTTATCTTGTGTAGCTATTACATTGATATCTTTTGTATCAATCACTTTTACACTTACTTTATCTTTACTAAATAATATTGTTTTTAAATTTACAATTTCACCATTTGTTAAATTTAATTTTAATATTTTTTCTAATTTAGCTACTAAAATATCTTTTTTTAGACTCTCTTCAAACTTTGCAGCAGTTTGTCTATTTTGTTTTAAAACAAGAAGATATGTTTGTTTATCGAATTTACCATTTTTATAAAAAGCTTTTATTTTTAATAACTCTTTTACAATATCCTCTTGTGTTACAGCAAGCCCTAAATCTGAAGCAAATTGTATTAAAAGGTATTTTTCAACAATTTGTTTAAATGCTACATCTTCAAGTTTAAATTGTTTTGCTAACTCTTTATTAAACTGTCCACCTAAAATTTGTTGATATTGTGAATATAATCTACTATATTCATTTTGAAGATCAACTAAAGGTATCTCTTTGTCTCCTACTATAGCTACGGTATTATTTG
>JAMOPZ010000036.1 GCA_027064245.1 Campylobacterales bacterium | reverse complement strand
AATTTTAAGGGAAAATATGATATTTGGTTTTATAGAAATTCACCAAAAAATGGTGCAAATTTACCTTATGTATCTGAAAACTGAATTATTTCTCAATTTTATCCAGATTTTATATTTTGGCTTATACCTAAAAATAGAAATGATAAACAAGTTATTATTTATTTTGAGCCAAAATGAGGAAGTGATGAAAATCGGAAACAAAAAGCACAAGTTTTGAGATATTTAAATGAAAAAAATGAAAATGAGGCTTTAAAAGTTATTTATGAAAGCTTTATACAAAGTGGGGAAATAGATTATAGTGAAGATAAAATTTTAGAAGAAGTGAAAAATTATTTTAGTTGAAAAAAAGGAGATGTTATTTATTTAGGAGTGATGGATAAACAACAAGCCTAAAAACTTGAAGAAAATAAGAATAAATACAAGAAAACTCTTTATAAGAGAAAATAGAAAAAGATGAACTTGAAATACAATAAAAATGTCTATAATGTAGACCTACATTTATTACTTAAATTAAACAAGATAACAATGTGATTATGATTTATTGTACTATGATTACTTTGATTATTCCTTTTAGCAGCAGCTAAAAGAAATATTTTAGAAAAAAAGTATAATTATGTATATGATTGAGAGATTGTCTCAATTAAAAACCCGAAGGAAGTACAAGAACTTGCTATTTGAGACTTATGAGTATTAGTAACAAAAGACTATAATCATAAGATTGAAAAGATAATTCCTTATGAGTTTAAAGATAATGGTGAAATAATTATTAGTATTGCGATTGATGATAAACTTGCCGAAATACCAGTGGTTCTTAAGAAATCAAACAGAAATAAAGTTGAGATAGTATATAAAGCTAAAAAGATGTATGACCCATTTGGTGAATATGATTATACTATAGAAGATTTGAAATATGGTATAATCGAATTAACTCCTGAATATGAGAAGCTTTTAAATACTAAATAATACTATTAAATGCAGGTTAAAGTTAAGATACCAGTGATTGATATTAAACTACTAAATGTAAATAAAGAGGGAAATTGAAAGGTGTATCTAGTATATGATAAAGAAAAGTTTAAACAATTTATCGAAAATGGAGATAAAAGAATTATGGGCTTTTTCACAGATAAATTGCCTTTAGAGAAAGAAGTTATATTAGAATATGATTCAGAATCTCTAGTTAGTAAGCTAGAAGAGTTGGAAGAAAAGTGATATAACTTAAGTATTTGAATAAATTTATTAAAGAAACATACTGTTAGTATAGTTTGAGAAAGAAGGTCAGATAGTAAACCTTATTATGGAATATTAAAACTTGATATAACTGAAGATGATTTAATTCTTAAAGAAAACTAATATGGAAAATACAAATAATATTCAATCAGTTCAACAACAATGACAACAAATACAAAATAATTGTGTAGAAAAATATGACTGATGGCTTATTTCAAACAGTTTAATTAAAAGAAGTTTAGCAGTTTTTTGACATTATGTTTTAGGTTATCTGATTGTTATGGTCATATTCTTGTTAATTCTTTCGGTCTTGGCTATTGTAGTTTGATGAGTTAGAGCTTTAATGTGACACTAGTTTTCATATTTTATCCATTAAATAAAATCTAATGTTAAAAGTAAAGATTCTATGAGAAGTAGAATGAGAAAAGAAATGGTATGCTATTCTAGATAGTTTAGAAAATCTAAAGCAAGCTATTAAAAATAGAGAGAATATACTTGCTTTTGTATGAAGTGAACTTCCTAAAGATAAGGATGTTCCTGTAACTCAAATATTAAAACCATATAAGGGAGAAGATTTGTTTGATATTCTAGATAAAGAATTTGCAAATAGAAAATTGTGAATAGCCTTAACAATCTACCCTGATACAATGTATTCATTATTGTCAATTGTAGGCGATAATGAAAATAAAGAAACAATGTATCTAATAGCACAAGTCTATATACCACAAGAGGAACTAGAGGTAATTGAAGAAGATTAAGGAGATAGCAGATAGTTTATAACTTTAAAAATATTTCTACTGTTGTAGACTGTTGTAGATTAGATGTAGGGACTTTATGTCCTCATTTTATTTTATTAAGAAGTTTGAAATGGTAGAAAAAGTAAACCAAAGCATAAACGTTTATAAAAAACTATTTATATATAACTTACCGGTTTTTATAGCATTCTATATGTTACAATGATGGGTATACAATGTTAATGCTTTTATTGCCTTTTTACTAACATTTGTATTCTTTGTAAATGTATCAATATTTATTAATGATTTACTAAGTAAAAAAATATATAATGAGGACTTCTATAAGGCAGTAAATCTAATTTTTATAGCTCTGTCTATCTATGTATTGGCTATAACCTATCCTTATGTATTGTGATTTATTCTTATAGTGGTTCTATCTATTCTATTACACGAAGTAGGACATTTATATTATATGCTTAAATATGGTGTGAAAGTTGAGGAATATAGTATATGATTTTGAGAAAAACTATTCTGATTTAAAATAAAATGAATACAATATAACTTTAGAAATATATTACTTTGATGATTTGTTAGACCAATTGATGATTTGTTAGACCAATTGATGATTTGCTTACTGATGAGGAAAAAAAACTTATTAAACAGGATAAAAGGAATTTAGATACAATAGCTAAAAAATATTGAATTGCTAAGAATCAGTTTTATATGACAAAACCTTTAAAACAAAAATTCTGGATTTTAGTAGGTTGAGTTCTTATGAATATTATATTGGCATATACTATGTTGTTAGGTTCAATCTGATATATGAAACAAACTTATTTACAAAATCACAAGAAACAAACAGTAAATACTCAAACCAAACAGGTCAAGTTTACACCAGAACAAATGAAATTAATTAAGAAACAGATTAAAGAAGAAAAAGAGATGAAAGAGGTTAGGGAATATTTAGAAAAGAAAGTAGGACCTACTATATGGTTATGAACCAAGAAATTTAAAGAAAATGACAACATTTATCTTGAATGAATTAAGGAAATATGGAAATGAATTGAACTAACATACTATTCTTTAAACTACTCCCTAAAACATCCAGAGTATTTTAATAAATTTCAGTCAGTTGTATGAATATGAAAAGTCGTATGAGAACAAGAGAAAGTAGGGTTTATGAATATCTATATTCTATTATTCATAGGGGCTTTAGTAAATATTTCTTTATTTTTTCTTAATATGTTACCAATTCCAGCTTTAGATGGATGAGTATTACTAAAAGAAATTATAGCACATAGCATCTCTAAAATCTGAAAGGATGAGGAACAACTATATTATAGAGTAGTTTTATCTTGATTTATTAACGATTTAGAATATGCAGGGTTTATATTATTAACCTGATATTGAGTTTATTTAATACTAAAAGATATTTTTACCTTTTAACTTATTAACAAATGACAAAACAAGAATTAGAGCAAGCAATTTGACAATTGAAGTATTTTCTTAGGGAATATTTTATAGAGAAACATAAAATACCTTTACAGAAGGAAGATTTCATTATAAAATGAAATGAGCAAATCTGACAAATTATGTATGATTTTGTTGCAAATGATTTATGATATAGCAAATATTTAGAAATTCTATATGATATAGTTATAGATTATTTAAAAAGAAAGAAAACTAAATGAGCCAAGATTTTGTTATTTGATATCGAACATATAGATAAAAAGGACTGAATTATAGAACTTTGGGGAAAAAAGCTAAATTGAGGTCTAAGCGAAAAGGAAAAAGAGGAGATTGAAAACAGACTTTATAAAATGGTCGATAAACTTACAGCTACAATGTTAAGAAACCACTCTGAATGAACCGAAAAAGTAGAATCTGCCTTTTATGATTTAGCTTATATGGTTTATCCAATTTAATTCAAGAGATACAAATCAAGAAATACAAAAAAACAAGACTTTATTTATAAATTATAAAGTCTTGTTTTTTTGTAAAAAAGCTTTATATAAATAATATGTTTTATATTTTAAGTTATAAAAATGACAGATATTAAAAATGGCAGG
>JAMOPZ010000035.1 GCA_027064245.1 Campylobacterales bacterium | reverse complement strand
AGAAATCACCACCGTTATATACTACAGTTACTATAGATATAAGGATTTTAGTGTTTTTCATCTAAAACCTTATCTATCTGTTTTTTAACCATATCAACTGTTATATCATCTATACTGAATTTTGAAGTATATCCATAACTATTGCTTAGTATTTTATAATTTTGTGTATCTTTTTTTATCCTTTCATCGCAAATAATATGATAATTTTCACTTATCTCATTTGGATATGGTGCAAAACGACAATAATGTATACCACTATAAATAACAAATATCTTTTTGACATCTAAAGCTACAGCTATATGTGGTGCTGAAGTTTCATTTGACACTATTAAATCTGAATCTGAGAGTAGATAAAAAAATTCTACTAATGAAGTTTTACCAACTAAATCGATGTAACTATCTTTAAAGAAACTATTAAATTTAGATGCTTCTTTTTTATCATTTACAGAACCACATATAACTATCTCATAACTATATCTATCTTTTAAATATTTTCCTATCTGTGTAAAATTTTTAGCATCCCATTTTTTTAATACAGAACTTCCACCTATAAATAAAATAGCATATTTTTTAGGTAATTTAAAAGTTTGTTTTTTATCTTCTAAAAAGATATAAGGTTTTTTCATATCTATCTTTTCAGATAATAAAGCTTCAAAAAACTCTTTATTTCTTAAAAATTCAAACAAAATATTTGAATTAACTGGTATTAAAATATCATAATACTTATCACTAAGTCGTTTTTGCCATTTTTTTATATTTGATAAATTTCCAACACTTCCTATTTTATGCTTAGCATTTATTAACTTTACAAAATTATCAACTACAAAAAAGTTTCTACTAAATACGGGACTTATTAAAACCTCGTAACCAACAGATGTCACCTCTTTTAATTTGTCATATCTATAAAAAAGATTTTTGTTAAATTTATCTAAATCAATCCAAATAAAATTGTCAATATTTTTTTTGTCTAGTTCGTTAGCTATAGTTTTAAATGCAGTATTTCCAAGTAAAGTGATAGAGTATTGTTTATATTTATCACTTTTTTTTAATAGTTCAATATAGTTTCTAAAAAGTATATAATCACCTATGGCATCAAGACGCATAAGTAAAATAGTTTTTTTATTTTGCACTTTAGATGGGGTTATGAATAAGTTTAAAAAAAAGTAGATTATAAATCTTAAGTATATTTTTAGTGTCGAAATCATTTTAGATATACCTACGAACTCTTCTATAAACTTTTCTAGCTAACCAAATAGTTATCGCTTTAGCATTGTATTTAAGCATATTAAACCTATGATTATTTCCCATAAAATTAAATCTCATAATCTTTATCTTTGAGTTTAATCCATGTAGATGTGCTAATACAGCTACCCTATGTTGTCCATCTCTTACTATGTTTTGAGAATTAAATAACACTATATGTTTATCTTCAAAAGGATAACCATTTTTTTTAATGGAGCTTACTATCTCTAATAACCTTTTTTCATTGTCTATTCCAAAGTAATTAAACTGTTTATACTTTAAAAACTCATCTTTATCACCTTGTAAATATTTATATGCTGGTGTATTTGAAATATGTTCTAATTTTAAAAGTTTTAAATCATGTCTAATATTAGAGTAAACTAAACACTTCATTTGTGACAATTCAATATCTTCTATCATAATGCTTTTTAGTTTTGGTAAAAATACACTACATTCTTTTAAAAAATGCTCATCAAAATCATCTAGTTTATAACCACAAAGAAAATCTAACTCTTTTAATGAATTTCTAATTAAATCTGCAAAAGACAGATACTCTTCAATATTAAAATCAATCCTCATATTATCAATATGAAGATGTATAGATTCACCTATATTGTCTTCTATCACAAATCTTTTAATCTTATTTTTTGAATTACTAGCATTTGCTAGTGTTATTACTGCTGGGTTACTCATTAGTATTCTTTAAATTGTAAATAATTTTTAATTATATTATCATAATTTTTTTCTTTTATAAGTTCCATAATATATGGTGTAAATTTAAAAAAAATTAAATTTAGTTTTTCTAAAACATCTTCTTTGTTTATCATACTATAAAGTTCATCTATCCTTTTTTTATAACCATCTTGAAACTCTTTTTTATCAAAAACACAACGAGCGACTAAACAAACAAACTCATCATCATAACTTAGTGTCCAATATCCAAAATTTGAATCTTGCTGATGAAATCTTTTATTTTCCCATGCAGATTTTTGAATTATTTGATCAAGTGGTATCCACTGACCAGCTTCAAAACTTCTAACTATTATTTGAAAATTTGGGTCAAAAAGTATGTCTTTATTATTTTTATACCTAAATTCAAGTCTATTAACACCATATAAAAAAGTATCATATCTAAATGGATGGATTAACTGTTTATAAGAATTTTCCTTTAAAAATGAGATAAACTTTTTTTCTTCATTTTTATTTATTAATATATCAATATCTTTTCCAACTTCTAATTTATGTGGAAGTTCCTGATTTATATTTCTAATCAATATATAGTTTAATTTATTTTTATTTAGTAATTTAAAAATATTTATTATTCCTTCTTCATCTACTAAACTCATCATATACCTTTTAGATTTTTAAGATTTTTTTGTGCAACTAATATTGACAAAGCATATTTTATATAATCTTTTTTATCCAACTCAAATCTAAATTTATTTGACTGTATATGAATCTGCTCATCTTTTGAACTAGATAAAGGATGATTTAACTCTATCTCAAAATCCAAATCTAAAATCTTACCTTTTGTTAATGTTTTTATTTTTTCACCCATTGTTTAAAATCTCCCATCTTATAAAATGTAAATATTGCTTTTGTTATTGTCATAGTAATAATCCTAGTTTCTTTATGTACTAAATAGTAGATAAAAGTTGAAAGGAAGAGTGTTATAAGTGTTGCATAAACTGCCCCTTGTATCTTATATATTGGTATTAGATAGATATTTAACAAGATATTTATCAATGCACCAAATATTGTTCTATAAAGAGATATTATCTGTTTATTCATAATCCAAATCCATCTTCCATTTATAGTAGCGATACTTTCAAACAAAAAAGAGATGGATAAAATAATAATAATAGAACTTGTCTGAAAATATTGAGAACCATATAGTTGTATAATTAGATTTTCTCCAAAAAAGTAGATTAATAATATAAATAAAAAAGATATAAAAATCAAAAATCTATATAAATGTATAATGATTTTCTCTAATGAATATTCATTTTTAACTAAATATGGATATATAGAATTAACTACAATAGTTGGAATAAATACAAATACAGAGATAAATCCTACTCCTACACTATAAATACCAACAGTATGAACATCAAGCATATTGTAAAGCATCACTTGGTCTATCTTAGAATAAACTGTATAACCTACCGATGCTATTATTAATGGCCAACTATCTTTCAATAAATCAAAAGCTATTTTTTTGTCAAATCTCCATAATTTTATAGAATTTTTACTCTTATTATAAAAATAGATTAACCCCATAGCTAAAATAAAACTATCAAATAAAACAACCCACGCAAAAGCTATAAGTGGAGCATTTGACAATATAAGTCCAATTTTAACAAAACTACTTATAAGAAGAGATATAAAATTAGCATAAACTACATATCTACTTAAAACCTTACTTTGAAAATAAAAATCGATAACATTAAAACTTTGAAAGATAGTAGAAGAAGCTATAATAAAAATCAAACTATTTATGTAAAAATCATTTGAGGTGATATTTATAGCTACTATTAAGGTACTTAAAACAAAAAAAGCCCCAATCAATTTTAGATAAAAAGATGTAGCTAATATATCTTGTTCTTTCTCTTTGTTTTTTACAAGTTCCCTAACTACAATACCGTTTAACCCAAGTGTAGCCACTACACTAAAAAGCCCTGCAAAACTTTGTGCATAACTAAAAAGTCCAAATTGTTCAGGACCCAAATATCTAGCTATCCAAACACCTATAAAAAGCCCTACAAATATCCTCAAAATTTTTTCTACAAAAAGCCAC
>JAMOPZ010000034.1 GCA_027064245.1 Campylobacterales bacterium | reverse complement strand
TTTTATAAAAATTTATATTATGTGTTACAAAATATGCAATAACTCCAAAAACCCAATATGAAAACCATAGTTTTATCATACCTTTTAATCCATCTTCCATATAAAAATCTATTATTTCAAATATAATAAAAAATAAAATAGTAGATTTTATTGGTACATAGTTTGTATTTGGTATAAATTCACGCAAAAGTTTTCCTTTTAACTTTGTTTTAAAATATATATATCCCACAATAGAAGCTATCATAATAGTTATAGTTATATACTCATCAAATATTATATCTATAATTTGATCTAATGGAAATAGTATATAATAAACTATAGCTATACAAATAGCAGTAATAAAAAGTAAAAATCTTGTATCTATCATTTGTTCTAAAAAGTGTTTAACCACCAAAAAAACTTCTTGATCTTGTAGAACTACTTCTATTTTTACTACCAAAAAAACCACTTCTTTTAGTAGATGATGATTTTCTTGTAGAACTTTTTGCTTTATTAAAACTATTTGTACTTCTTGAGTATGTTTGTGGTGATTTATAGCTAGCTCTTCTTTGTGATTGATAATTTTGGTTATTAAATAGTTTATTACCTATATAGCTTCCTATCATAGCTCCAGCTGCACTAGCTAATAGTGTTTCCCCTAGACTCATACCACCCATACCATTTGAAACTTCAGGATTTGTTAAAGCTGAAGTTCCATTGTCTATTTTTTTTGCTTCTTTTGCTACAAGGCTATCTATCTCCTCTTTGGATAAGATTTTTTCTTTACCATTTTCTCTAAGTATAATAGTAGTTTTGCTACTTGGATACTCATCTACTATTTGGTATCCTTGTGCTGTTTTTTCTATTACTACAAAAGCACCTTGTTTTTGACTAGCATTTGTAAAGACACCGTTTGTATCATCATCTTGTTTTTGACCACAACCATTAAATGATATCATAAGTGTAGCCCCTATACCACCTACTATTGCATAGTTTGATATTTTTTTTAAAAAATATTTCTTTTTCATATATTAGTTTCTCCTAGTAATCCTATATTTAATACATCTTCTATTCGTTCTACTGCAATTATTTGTATATCCTCTTTTACCTCATCAGGGATATCCTTTAGATCCCTTTGGTAGTTTTTAAGAGGTATTAATGCTTTTGTTATTTTTGCTTTATGCGCTGCTATTAATTTCTCTTTTAAACCACCAATTGGAAGAACTTTTCCTGTTAGTGTTAATTCTCCTGTCATTGCAAGTTTTGCATCTACTTTTGTATTTGATAATAATGAAGCCATAGTCAATGCCATAGCTATACCAGCACTAGGTCCATCTTTTGGTGTAGCACCTTCAGGTATATGCATATGTATATCATTTGTTTTATGTGTGCCTTTTAGTTTTTTTCTATCTATAAGATTTTTTACAACACTATGGGCAATTTTAGCACTCTCTTTCATAACATCACCCATATTTCCTGTAAGGTTAAGATTGCCTTTGCCATTGAATTTTACAGCTTCTATTTTTAGTACATCTCCACCTACACTAGTCCATGCAAGACCATTTACGATACCTACACTATTTTTAGAATCTACTTTATCTATCTCAAATACTGGATTATCTAAAAACTCTTCTAAATTTTTTGTATTTAT
Organism: Campylobacterales bacterium; assembly: GCA_027064245.1. Lineage (GTDB taxonomy): Bacteria > Campylobacterota > Campylobacteria > Campylobacterales > Arcobacteraceae > JAIOSF01. The sequence continues at coordinate 2,429 of JAMOPZ010000034.1, read as the reverse complement.
AGATATTTTTGTTAAACTTTCATCATACATCATCATTTTTGCTGCTTTTCTGTAAAGTTTACTAAAAACTCTTCTTAAGTTTCGCACACCTGCTTCTCTTGTAAATTTTTCAATGATAAGTTCTATTGTTGCACGACTTAAGTTTACTTCTGTTTTTTTAAGTCCATGTTTTTTTAACTCTTGAGGTATTAGATAATCTACTGCTATATGATACTTTTCACTAGGAGTATAGCTATTTACCTCTATAAACTCCATTCTATCTCGTAGTGGTGCTGGAATAGAGCTTATATTGTTTGCAGTTGCTATAAAAATCGATTTACTAAGATCAATATCAAAATTTACATAATGATCTCTAAAACTATGATTTTGTTCAGGATCAAGAATCTCTAGCATAACAGCACTAGGATCTCCTCTGTGATTTTGTCCTACTTTATCTATCTCATCTAGTACTATTACTGGATTCATTTTTTTTGCAGTTACTAGTCCATGTACAATTCTTCCTGGCATTGCTCCTACATATGTTCTTCTATGACCTCTTAGTTCATTTACATCTTCCATACCACCTAAAGCTATACGAACAAGTGGTCTTTTAAGTGCAGTAGCTATTGAGTTTGCAAGACTAGTTTTTCCAACCCCTGGAGGTCCTACAAAGCATAAAACCATACTGCTATTTTTATCTTCATCTATATTTCGTTTTTTTAATAGTTGTTTTACTGCAAAAAATTCTGCTATTCTATCTTTTGGTTCTTTTAGAGCATAGTGATCAATATTGAGTTGTTTCTCTACATCTATAGTATCTATACCATCATTTGCCATTTTTCCAAAAGGTATCTCAAAAATCTGTTCTATATATGTTTGTATAGTAGAAGCATCACCACTATCTGGGTGAAGACGATTTAGTTTTTGTATCTGTTTTTTTACCTCTTTGTATCCTAATTTTGGCATAAAAGGTTTTCGTTTTTTTAGTTTTTTAAAAAAAGCCTTTATCTCTTTATCATTATCTGCACCTAACTCTTTTTGGATAGTTCGTAATTGTTCTCTTAAAAAATAGTTTTTTTGTGTTTTATCAAGATTTGAGTTTACTTTTGCATTAATTTCTTGTTTTAGTTTATAATTATTTATATCTTTTTTTATAAATTCTATTATACCTAAAAGTCTTTTTTCTATATCTTGGAGTTTAAATAGCTCATAAGCATCTTCATTTGACATAGTAATCACAGAAGACACAAGATCAGCAACTCTAGTAGGGTCTTCGTTTTCATCTATTGTTTTTATAAAATCAATAGGAAATTTACTATTTAATTTCCCTAGTTTTTCAACATTGGTTTTTAAAATTTCTAATATTGATCTTACTCGTTGTTTATTATAATCTAAAGATGGAAATATATCTACTATGGCCATAAATGGTGATCCGTTTACTACCTCTTTAACTTTAACTCTTTCTAATCCTTGAAAAAGAATTTTAATTCGTCCATCAGGTAGGGTTATCTTTCTCATTATTGTACCAACTACAGCTATATTATAAAATTCTTTAGTTGTTTTTTTATGAGATGGATCACTATTTACAGCTATGGTTATAAGTGTATTATTATTTAAAGCATATTCTATACAATGTATATTTTGCTCATCACTTATAAAAATAGGTGCTATCATAAAGGGATATAAAAATATATCATCCTCTATTAATATTGGAAGTCGTTGTGGAAAATTATCATAATCATCTAATGTCATATATTGCCTTTTTTAAAATTTATATTATTGTTTATTCAAATATAGCTCTATAAAATGGAACTTTTACTTTTTCTATATTTTTTGTATCTTGCCAACTTTGTTTTACTTTTTCTTTGTAAACATCACTAGCTTTTGGTTTATCTAATCTACTATATAGATCTGCTATATTTTTATCAAATATAGCTTTTGTCATAAGAAGTCTTGATTTTATTGTTTGTACTAAATATATATATTGAGAATTTTTATACTCTTGTAAAAACTTTTCACTCTCTTTTAATGTATTTTGCAAAAGTTCTTGATCTCTAAATTGTTGTTTAAAAGCTAGAAAATTTGTTTTTATTTTAAGATATCGTATATAGTCTGCATTTTTTTTCAAACTAAATCGTTTTAAGTATTCATCAAAATAGTAGTTTGCCATAGTATATTCATCCTCTTGCATATGTGCATATGCTATAATCATAATAGCACTAGGAAGTAATGGTGAATTTCTATGTTCCGATTCTAAAGATATATATGTATCATCAGCTTGATCTAATTGATAAGTTGATATCTGTTTTATCATTTTATTATACCAATAAATTGCAGGTTTATTATACTCTTGATCCTCTTTTGATGCACACCCTGTAAATATATATATTGATATTATAATAAATAGTATTGCTTTTAATTTTTGTATCATTGAATCCCTTTAAAGAGAT
>JAMOPZ010000033.1 GCA_027064245.1 Campylobacterales bacterium | reverse complement strand
GAAGAGGCTATAGCTTCTGGATGTGAAACTATGGCTATAGTTACAGGTCGTGGAAAAAGAGCCATAGAAGACCATTTTGATAGGTCGTATGAGCTTGAAAATCAGATAGCTGGAAGTTCAAAAGAAGCTTTGATGGTAGGTATAAAAGACATAGTGAAAAGCTGTGCTTTTAGTTACACTAGACAACAAGAGATGAAAGGTCTAGGTGATGCGATACTTACAGGTAAGATTCTTATAGGAGATGAACCTTTTGCAGTAATTTTAGCAGATGATTTATGTGACAATAGTGACAATGATGGAGTTTTATCTCAAATGGTGAAAGTTTATGATGAGTATCAGTGTTGCATTGTTGCGGTTGAAGAGATAGATAAAAAAGATACAAATAAATATGGCATAGTTGCTGGTGATATGATAAGCGACAATATTATGAGGGTAGATGATATGGTTGAAAAACCAGAATCGAAAGATGCACCATCAAATCTAGCCATCATAGGCAGATATATTTTAACTCCAGATATATTTGAGATACTAAAAGAGACAAAACCTGGAAAAGGTGGAGAGATACAGATAACAGATGCCCTGCTTGAATTAGCTAAGCAAGGTAAGGTTATAGCTTATAAATTCAAAGGAAAACGCTTTGACTGTGGAAGTGTAGATGGGTTTGTGGAGGCTACTAACTATTTTTATAAAGATAAGTGTAAAAATTAATTATGAAATATGATTACTTGATTGTTGGTTCTGGTATTATAGGTATGACCATAGCATATGAGCTTAAATTAAAAAATAAATTACTTAAAATTGCTATTGTGGAAAAAGAAAATGATGTTGCTAGACATGCAAGTGGTAGAAATAGTGGTGTTTTGCATGCTGGATTTTATTATAGTGAAGATAGTTTAAAAGCAAAATTTACTGTTGATGGCAATAAGAAAATGAAAGATTTTTGTATTTCTAATAATATTTTTGTTAATGAAACAAAAAAAGTAGTTGTTGCAAAAAATATAGATGAACTAGAAGGGATTTATGAACTTCAAAAAAGGGCACAAATAAATGGTGTAAATACATATATTATAGATGAAGAAGAACTTAAACAAATTGATTCGAATATAAAAACTTATAAAAAAGCTCTTTTTTCACCAACAACCGCAAGTATTAATCCCATAGAAGTTTGTATGAAACTAAAAGATATTTTAAAAACTAAAGGTGTAGAATTTTATTTTAATACAAGCTTTGAAAAATCTAATATTGACTATAAATATTTAATTAATTCTGCTGGTGCTTATGCTGATAAGATAGCAAAGCGGTTTGGTTTAGCAAAAAATTACACAATGTTACCATTTAAAGGGATATATTTAAAATATATGGAGAATAAAAATGACATAAAAACCAATATATATCCAGTTCCAAATTTGGAAAATCCTTTTTTAGGAGTTCACTATACTATAACAGTTGATGGAAGTATAAAGATAGGACCTACTGCAATACCAGCTTTTTGGAGAGAAAATTATCAAGGTTTTTGTCATTTTAACCTCTTTGAAATGGTTGAAATATTATACTATGAAGTTAAACTTTTTGTGCTAAATTCATTTAATTTTAGAACATTAGCATTAAGTGAAGTAAAAAATTATAATACAAAAGTATTTATACAAAAAGCAAAGGATATGGTTTATAAAATTGGGAATGATTTTAGGCCTATACCAGCAGGAATTAGATCTCAATTACTTGATACAAAAAAAAATGAATTAATTCAAGATTTTGTAGTAGAACATACAAAAAATTCAACTCATATACTAAATGCTGTAAGTCCGGCATTTACATGTAGTTTTGCTTTTGCAAAATATATTGTTGAAGAAATAAGTAAAAATAGGAGTGATATATGAAAAAAGTATTAGTAACTGGTGGAGCTGGTTATATTGGAAGTGTTTTAGTAAAATTATTATTAGATGATGGGTATAAAGTTAGAGTTATTGATAACCTTTCTTTTGGTGGTGAAGCGATAGTAGAGTTGTTAAATAATGATAATTTTGAATTTATCAAAGGTGATATTAGAAATAGAAATGATTTAGTAACTGCTATGCAAGGTATTGAATATGTTGCACATTTAGCTTCAATTGTTGGGGATCCTGCTTGTGCTATTAATCCAGAATTAACAAAAGATATAAATTTAAATGGTGCTAAACTAACATATGAAGTTGCAAATGAAATGGGTATAAAAAAGTTTGTTTTTGCTTCAACATGTAGTAATTATGGAAAGATGGAGGATTCAAGTGCTTATGTGGATGAAACTTCTGAATTAAGACCAGTTTCTCTATATGCAGAGACAAAAGTAGAGTTTGAACAATACTTGTTATCTCAAGATAAAACTAACATTGCAAAACCAACATGTTTGAGATTTTCAACTGTTTATGGACTTTCTCCAAGGATTAGATTTGATTTAACAGTTAATGAGTTTACAAAAGAGTTAGCACTTGGAAGAGAATTAGTGGTGTTTGGTGAACAGTTTTGGCGACCATATTGTCATGTTGTTGATCTTTCAAGGGGTGTGTTGGCTATTTTTGATGCTGATGCTCATAAGGTTGCTTTTAATGTATTTAATGTTGGAGATACAAATGAAAATTATCAAAAACAGATGATAGTTGATGAAATTTTAAAACAATTACCAGATGCAAAAATTAAGTATGTAAAGAAGAATGAAGATCCAAGAGATTACAGAGTGTCTTTTGAAAAAATAAAAAAAGAATTAGGATTTAAGATTACGAAAACAGTTTCTGATGGTATTGGAGACTTTATTCAGGTTATTCAGGATGGATTTATAGATAATCCTGATGATTCTAAATATAAAAATATTTAGAGATTTTACAAATGTATAAAAAAATAGTTAACTTTATACAAAATATCTACAATACAACTGATTTTATACCTCTTCATGAGCCTAGATTTATAGGAAATGAAAAAAAGTATCTAAATGATTGTATAGATTCTACATTTGTATCAAGTGTGGGTAAATATGTAGATATGTTTGAAGAACAATTTGCCGTATATGTTGGTAGTAAATATGCAATTGCTACTGTAAATGGCACAAGTGCATTACATATATCATTATTGCTTTCAGGTATACAAAAAGATGATGAAGTGATAACTCAACCACTTACTTTTATAGCAACTTGTAATGCAATTGATTATTGTGGTGCAAAGCCTATATTTATAGATGTAGATTTGGATACTATGGGATTAAGTCCTAAGTCTTTAAAAGAATTTTTAGAAAATAACTGTGAACTAGAAGATAATAAATGTATAAATAAAACAACAAAAAATATAATCAAAGCTTGTGTACCTATGCACACTTTTGGTCACCCATGTAGGATTGATGAGATAAAAGATATTTGTAAAAAATGGCATGTGGAATTGGTTGAAGATGCTGCTGAAAGTCTAGGAAGCTACTATAAAGACAAACATACTGGAACTTTTGGAAAATTAGGAGCTTTTAGTTTTAATGGAAATAAGATTATTACTAGTGGTGGTGGAGGAGTAATCGTTACAGATGATGAAGAGTTAGCAAAAAAAGCAAAGCATCTTACAACAACTGCAAAAATACCACACCCTTATGAATATAGACACGATATGATAGGATACAACTATCGTATGCCAAACTTAAATGCAACACTTTTAGTAGCTCAGATGGAACAGTTAGATAAATTTGTAGCAAACAAAAGAGATTTAGCTTCTAAGTATGAAGAATTTTTTAGTTCATGTGAAGATATAGACTTTATAAAAGAACCAAAAGATTCAAAATCAAATTATTGGTTACAAGCTGTAATTTTAAAAGATAAAACTATAAGGGGTGAGTTCTTAGAATATACAAATAAAAATGGTGTAATGACAAGACCTGTTTGGAAACTAATGAATGAATTAGAGATATTTAAAGATGCCCAGTCTGCAGATCTTAGCAATTCAAAATACTTAGAAGAAAGAGTAGTAAATATTACAAGTAGTGTGGTACTGTAGATGCAAAATAAACCTGAGATACTTTTAATCGGTGGTGGTGGACATTGTCACAGTGTGATTGATGTAATTGAACAAGAAGATAGATTTAAAATAGCTGGAATTATAGATAAAAAAGAGTTAATAGGTACAAAAGTTTTGGACTATGAAGTGATAGCATGTGATGATGATTTAGAAGAGCTATATGAAACTTATAAATATGCAATAGTAACAGTAGGACAAATCAAATCAAATAGTTTAAGAGTGAAATTATTTGATTTGATTAAATCTATAGGATATACACTACCAACTATTATATCTCCATTGGCTTATGTATCTAAATATTCTACTATGGAAGAGGGTACAGTTATTTTGCATCAAGCTTTAGTAAATGCAAATACAAAAATTGGAAAAAATTGTATAATAAATACCAAATCTCTTGTAGAACATGATACAACAATAGAAAATCATTGCCATATAAGCACAGGTACAATTATCAATGGTGGTGTAGTAGTAGAACAAAACAGTTTTGTAGGTAGTAATGCAACTACAAAAGAGTATATAACTATTACAAACAATAGCTTTATAAAAGCAGGGAGTGTAGTAAAATGATACATTATGATAATAATTTGATTTATAAAAAGGTATTTATAATAGCAGAAGCAGGTGTTAATCATAATGGAAGTATAGAATTAGCAAAAAAATTGATAGATGTAGCTGTAGATGCAGGAGTAAATGCTGTAAAGTTTCAAACATTTAAAGCATTTAATCTAGTAAGTAAAGATGCAAGAAAAGCAGAATATCAATCTAAAAATATGAATGATAGTGATGATAGTCAATATAATATGCTAAAAAAGTTAGAACTAGATGTAGATACTCATAAAGAGCTTATATCGTATTGTAACTCTAAAAATACAATGTTCCTTTCAACTCCATTTGATCATGATAGTATAGAACTTCTAAGTGAATTAGGTTTAGAGATATTTAAAATACCAAGTGGAGAAATTACAAATTTACCGTATCTTAGATATATTGGTTCTTTAAATAAAAAAGTGATACTTTCAACTGGTATGGCAGATATAGGTGAGATAGAAGATGCTTTAGATGTTTTGGTAGAAGCTGGAACAAAAAAAGAAAATATCACGGTTCTTCATGCGAATACAATGTATCCTACACCTATGGAAGATGTAAATCTAAAAGCTATGGTAACTATTGGTAATACTTTTGATATAAAGTTTGGATATAGTGATCATACTTTAGGTATAGAAGTACCTACAGCTGCTGTTGCCATGGGCGCAAGCTGTATAGAAAAGCATTTTACATTAGATAAGACTATGGAAGGACCTGATCATAAAGCAAGTCTTGAGCCAGATGAACTAAAAGCTATGGTGAAAGCTATAAGAAATATTGAATTAGCATTAGGAAGTAGTATAAAAAAACCAACTAAAAGTGAAACACCAAATATGCAAGTAGCTAGAAAAAGCATCATTGCAAACTGTAGCATAAAAAAAGGTGAAGTTTTTACAGAAGATAATCTAACTATAAAAAGACCTGGAAACGGAGTAAATCCTATGAGATGGGATGAAACAGTAGGAGCCATTGCACAAAAAGATTATAAAGAAGATGAGTTAATATGAGTAAAAGAAAAATTTGTGTAGTTACTGGTACTCGTGCTGAATATGGACTTTTGTATTGGCTCATGAAGGAGATAGAAGCAGATGATTATTTAGAATTACAACTTATTGTAACGGGTATGCATCTGTCACCTGAATTTGGGCTAACTTATAAAGAGATAGAAAAAGAATTTAAAATAGATAAGAAAATAGAAATGCTTTTATCTTCAGATACTTCAGTAGGTATATCAAAATCTATGGGACTTGCTCAAATATCTTTTTCTGAAGCTTATGATGAATTAAAGCCAGATATCTTAGTGGTTTTAGGGGATAGGTATGAGATATTTTCAGCTGTAAGTGCTGCTATGATAGCAAGGATTCCTATAGCACATTTACATGGGGGAGAGACAACAGAGGGTGCATTTGATGAATCTATAAGGCATAGTATTACTAAAATGAGTCATTTGCATTTTACAGCTACTGATGAGTATAAAAATAGAGTTATCCAACTTGGAGAAAATCCAGATAGAGTTTTTAATGTTGGTGGTATAGGGATAGAAAATATTAAAAGATTAAAACTACTTTCAAAAGATGAATTTGAAAAATCTATAAATTTTAAATTAAATAAAAAAAATATAATTGTAACTTTTCATCCAGTTACACTTGAAAACTCAACAGCAGCAGAGCAGTTTCAAGTTTTATTAGATGCTATAGATGAACTTGAAGATACAAATGTTATTTTTACAAAAGCAAACAGTGATACAGACGGAAGAGTTATAAATAAAATGATAGATGAATATGTGTTAAAAAATATTAAGAAATCTATTTCTTTTACTTCTTTGGGGCAGTTGAGATACTTAAGTGCTTTACAATATATGGATGCAGTTGTAGGTAATAGTTCTAGTGGACTTGTAGAAGCACCAAGTTTTCAAATAGCAACCATAGACATAGGTGATAGACAAAAAGGTCGTATAAAAGCAAAAAGTGTTTTAGATATATCCAATAGATACGATGAAATACATAAAGCATTTCAAAAGATATATGAAGATAAATTTATTTCTTTGTTGGCAACTGTAATTAATCCCTATGGGGATGGATGCGCAAGTATAAAGATAATTAAAATTTTAAAAGAAATTAGTTTAAATCATATACTGAAAAAATCTTTTTATGATATAATGTTTCTAACATGAAAAGTATAAATAATATAAAAGTTAATGAAAAATCAAGTATAAGAGAAGTTTTACAAATTATTAAGAATGGGGCTGTGAAAATAGCTTTTGTAATGAATGGCAAGAAGCTTTTGGGTGTGATTGCAGATAGTGATATAAGAGAAGGATTGCTTAATAATTTAAATCTATTTGATAGTATAGAAAGTATATATAACAAAAATCCACTTGTTTCTTACGAGGACGATTCTAGGCAAGAAATTATAGAAAAAGCACTATTGAAAAAAATTCAACAGATACCAATCCTAAATAATAAAAATGAAGTTATAGGTGTAGAAGAATTAGATGAACTTTTAAGACCTACACCAAAAAGTAATAAAGTGATTTTAATGGTCGGTGGACTTGGAACAAGACTAAGACCACTAACAGATGAAATACCAAAGCCAATGCTTAAAGTAGGAGATAAACCAATATTAGAAACTATAATATTAAATTTTAAAAAATATGGTTTTACTAATATAATAATGTGTGTTAATTATAAATCACATATTATAGAAAATTATTTTAATGATGGAAGTGAATTTGGTGTAAGTATTGAGTATGTATATGAAAACGATAGAATGGGTACGGCTGGAGCATTAAGTTTATTGAAAGAAATACCGGAAAAACCTTTTTTTGTAATGAATGGAGATTTACTTACAAATATAAACTTTGAACATTTACTTATACATCATGTTGAAAATAAAGCATCGGCAACAATGTGTTTAAGAAAGTATGAGTACGATATTCCTTACGGCGTTGTAGAGCTGAATAAAGATGCACAAATAATATCTATAGAAGAAAAACCAAAATATAATTATTTTGTAAATGGTGGGATTTACTTAATAAATCCTGATATTGTTAGATATATTCCTGATGGAGAGTTTTTTGATATGCCATCTTTATTTGAAATTTTGCTAAAAAATGGTAGAATCTGTGATTCATATATTATTAAAGAGTATTGGCTTGATATAGGCAGACTTAGTGATTATGAAAGAGCAAATCACGAATATAGTAATTTTTTCAATTAAAGAAAGTTGTATGCAAAAAAATAAAAAAAGAGTTGTCATAATTGGTGCAGGAACAGCTGGACTGGCTATTGCAAATCGTATTCAGAATCACTTTGATGTTATTGTGATTGAAAAGAGTAATTATCAAAGTTATCCATGGATATATAAAATACCACTAATGATAGGTTTGGTGTTTAGAAAAAAAGTTATGACATATATCACAAAGAGAGAGTTTACTCTCTCAAATGGTCGTAAGATTCCGTTTTTTGAGTCAAATCTATGGGGTGGAGCCTCAATTATGAATGGTTGTGTTCATGTTTTTGGATTTAAGTCAAAGTGGGCTTCTGTACTTAAAAAATTTAATCTCAGCAATGATGATTTAATGAAAAGTAATGATGAAATATTCTCATTTAACTTAAACGAGAGTAATAAAATAACTCTGATGTATGCACATCAAACTTCCATAGATGAGGCATTTATAAAAACATTAAATTCTCGTAATTTTCCTACAGATGATATGGGATATACTGAAAGAGAGGCATGTGGACCTCTTCAAAATACTGTAAGAAAATATTTCAGAACATCTGTACTTTCATTGATAGGCAAACAAAATTTTTCTGGTTATATGAGGGAAAAGGTTCAATATATTTTATTTGATAATGACGGTAAAGTTACAGGAGTTAAAACAGACAAAGGCATCAGAGAAGCTGATTATGTTATTTTATCTGCAGGTGTTATAGGTAGCTGTGATTTAATGTTAAGAGAAAAAGACAGAAATAGTTTTTTACAAAATCTTTCTGTTGGTGAGATGTTACAGGATCATACAAACATAAGAGTTAATGTAGTAGCAACCAAACCGATAGACTCTTTAAATGAAATATATGATAGTTTTTATAAAAAATTGTCAGTAGCACTAAAACATTTTATGGGTATATCAACAGTTATGAGGGGTACCGGTGCTACTTCTGCTGCTTATCTTGATTTGGATAAAGATGGAGAGATAGATACAAGGATTCAAATACTTCAGTTTGCAGAAACAGGAAGACACGGCAGTAGTGGAAATCTGTTTGGAAGTAGCCAACCTAGTTTTTCCATATCTATTACGGCCATACACCCAGAGTCTTATGGAAATATTATTTTAGATGGTGATGAAAATATAGTAGATCTCAAGTTTTTATCGGCAGAGAAAGATGTAGAGTTGCTAACATTGGCACTTGAATACTGTTTTGATCTTCTTAAGTCAGAGCCTATAAGTGAGTATGTTTTAAAGATTGAGGATGAAGAATATATAAAAAATAATCCTGAAAAATATATTCGAGATACTATGTTTAGCGGACATCATTTGATTGGTGGCTTGCAGGATGCAGTGGATTCTAATTTTAAAGTACATAATACAGAGGGATTGTATGTGTGTGATGCAAGTGTGTTTGATAAATATGTTGCAAGCAATATTCACTCCTCTATTGTTTTACTTGCAGATATGTTTGCAAAAAAGTTTCTTAAAATGCTTTGTACAAGTAATAAATAATTAGATTTGTGGAGAAATAAGTGAAAGTTGAATTTATTGATATAAAAAATAGATGTTCTTTTAATTCTTTTTTAGAAAATAATAGTTTTACTACAGTTGAGCATTATTTTTTGCTTGAAGAAATTGAATCTAATTACTCTTTTATTGTGTATTTTAATAATAAGCCAGCTTTATTTTTTCCATTAGTTTTAGAGAATATCAATAATACATTAAAAGGTGCTTTTAAAGGTGTATCTTTACCATCTCCTTTGTTTGATGGAGTTATTGAGTCTAATAAAATTAGAAAAAGAATTATTAAATATGCATTGGATATTATTGATTCAATATGTTTGGATAATCAAGTAGAATCATTAAAGATTAATTTTTTAACAACATTAATTAATATAAATGAATATCAAATATTACATACATTATTAAAGAAAAATTTTTATTATTTAGATATTTTTGATATTGGTTTTTTGGATTTAAATGAGGTTGATATTTATCGAAAATTTTCTAAAGGTCTTAAATCTGATATAAAAAGGTGGAAAAATACATTAGAAATAAATTATTTTAATTATGGTGTAGAATTATTAACTTTTGAAAATTTTATTAATGAATTAGAATATTACAAAGGTAGTGATTTGAAAATTCTATATACATTTTATATAGAAAATAAGTTAGATTTTATCACCATTAAACAAGATAATAAAAATTGTGGATATTTACTTTTTTTAATTGATTCAAATAATAAGATAGTTAATTATTATAGTGCTTTTAAATTAGAAGAAATTAATATTCCTATTCATGCGATAGGACTTTATTATGCTATTGAAAAGTATATTAGTAAAGGATATTCCCAATTAGAATTAGGTATACTCAGTAGTTCTGTGAATTTAGGATATATTCCATCTATAAAGCAACAAAAAATATCAAATTTTAAAAATGCTTTCGGCTTAAAATTAAAGCATATGTCAGTTTATCAGAAGTTTTTTTCAATGGATGATTATTTTGTTTATGTGGACAATCAATTACAAAAGCTTATAAATAGTTATGGTATAGAAATATGAGTAAGAAAAAAATTATTTATTTTGTTACAAATGGTTTTTCTGAGAGAGATTTTGTAAGATATGGATTAGAAGAGTTTTTTAAGCGAGGATATTGTGTAGAAGTTTGGAACTTCTCAAATTTTATGTTTAAATATTTTTCTTTTCCTGAGCCATATGTATCATCAGATTTTATTTTGAAAAATATAGACACAATTAAAACTTTTAATATCTTGATTAATCTTGAATCAAGAGATATTTTTGTTATTAATTTACTATTTTTTAATGTAAAAACTTATCCAATTTATAAGAAACTTAAAGTAAATGGTATTCTTTTTTGTGAAACATCATTAGGAGGTATGCCTCTATGTTATAATTCTTTAAGAAAAATTAATTTGAATTTTTTTAAAGTATATAATTTTTTTTTTAAGAAAATAGTAAGATTTTTAAATATAGATATAAAACCTACTTTTTTGATAGTAGCAGGTGCTAAAGTAGCAAAATCATTTAATCATCAAAAGCTTTTGCATGCTCACTCTAGAGATTATGATTTGTTTTTAAAATCAAAAGATAAATTGAGTAATACTTCCCCAAAAGATATAATTGTATTTTTAGATGTTAATTTAGTAGAACATTCTGATTTTGAATTATTAAATATAAAAAATAAAGTTACAAAAGAAAATTATTATAGATCTTTAAAAAAATATTTTTTTAATTTAAAAAAATCTACTGGAAAAGATGTTGTAGTTGCAGCTCATCCGAGAAGTAATATTTCTGAATTAAAGAATAGCTTTAAAGGATTTAAAATTATCCAAAATGACACATTAAAATTAGTGTATCAGTCATCTTTTGTGGTCTCTCATGATACAACGGCTATTTCTTTTATTGTTTTATTAAATAAACCAATTCAATTTATTACAACAGATGAATTAGTAAATTCAGGAGATAAAAATACTGAATGTATGGCAGACTATTTTGATAAAAAAGTTATTAATATTGATAAAGAATTTTATTTTGATGAAGTTGAATTTTATAAAATACCATATGATAAATATAAAAAATATGTAGAAGAATATATTAAGATTAAAAATAGCAAAAAAAAGTTACTATGGGATATTTGTATTGATGAAATTGAAAAAAAAGGGAATGAATGAGTGAAATAGTATTTAATAATTTTGGATTTGTATCAGCTTGTGATGATATAGATTATACTGTTTTAGCAGGTAGGTGTATGTCAGAAAAAGGTATGGAAAAGAGGGTATTTAGAGATGTAATTTTTAAATTAAATTTAACTGAGAATGATAAATTACTTGAGATTGCTTCTGGAACAGGAAATTTATCAATTCCTATCTCTTTTATAGTTGATAGTGTGTCTTGTTGTAATTATGATTTACTTATTGAAAAAATGAAAAATAGGTGTCCGTATGCAGATAATATTATGTATTATCCTGGAAATTTTCTTAAAATTTCTATTGATGAGCAATATGATAAAATTCTTATATACAGTGTTTTACATTATTTAGAAAATGAACGGGAAGTATTTGATTTTATAGAAAAAGCATTGAAGTTGTTGAAAAAGGGTGGAAGACTACTTGTTGGTGATTTGGCAAATGCAGATAATGAGAATAGATTTTATAATAGTCAAAAAGGTAAAGTTTGGATGGAAAAACATTATAAAGATAATAAACAATATGGGAATAATGGCCAAAAAGTTAGCTTTTCTGAATATTTGGTTGATATGAAGAAAGATGGTTCATGTGTAAAAATTACTAATGAACTTATTTTTAAAATATTAAAAAAATTTAGAGAAAAGGGTTATAAAACATATTTGATGGAACAACCATCTAATTTACCATGTGGAATGACTAGAGAAGATATTATGATAGTGAAATATGATTAGGTTTTTTTAAATGTTTATTTATGAGAATAGAGCATCGGTAATATTATTTAATATTTTGAATAATTTTAGGTGTATGAATCAAAAATTTTTAATTCCTTTAAATGGATGCTCCATTATCCCTTTTACTTTTTTAAAAGCTGGAATTAATTTTGATTTTGTCGATATTTCTAATGATAGTTTATGTATGGATGAAGAATTAGTTCTCAAAATTTTGGATAACGATAAGAGTAATAAGTATGTGGGGGTTTTGTTTATAAAATCATATGGAATAAATATGAATTCTAATGATTTTTTTAAAAAAATAAAAGATATTAATTCAAATTTATTTATTATAGATGATAGATGTTTGTGTATTCCTGACTTAAATTTTTATTTAAATTCAACTTATGCAGATTTGACATTGTTTAGTACGGGTGGATCTAAATATATTGAAATAGGTGGAGGATTTGCTTATCTGAAAGATACTTTTTTATATACTAGGCAGGAATTATTATTTAGTTTAAAAGATTATAATTATTTATTTCAAAATTTAAATAATTTTATTTCAGGGAAAAAGTCTTCATTTATATATAATGATTCAAATTGGCTGGGGGATAAAATATTACCTTTTAAAACAGTTTTAGAATATAAAAAAAACATTAATGATAAACTTGTTAAAACTTTAAAGCATAAAAAAAATATTAATAGTATTTATACTAATGAATTACCTATAGATATTCAATATAAAAAAGAATATCAAGTTTGGCGTTTTAATATATCTGTTAATAATAAAAATAAAGTTTTAAAAAATATTTTTGAAGCAGGTCTGTTTGCTAGTTCTCATTATATACCACTTAATAGAGTATTGAAAAATATTATAATTTATAGTAATAATAAAAATAAGTATAATGCTGATTTGTTGTATGAAAAGAATATTAATTTATTTAATAATTTTGATTTTTCTGAGGAAATGGCTTTTAAGTTGAGTAATATTATTAAAAGTTCTATATTAAAGTAAAATAAATAAGAATATAAGGAAAAATAAATGCCTGGATTTGAGTTAGTAGGAAAAGAGGAACAAGAAGCGATTAATGAGATATTTACAAAAAGTAACGGTGTGGTGTTTGCACATGGTTTTGATGCTTTAAGAGATAATATTTTTAGAGTTAGAGACTTAGAAAAAGAGGTTGCAAATAAGGTTGGAGTGGCTTATGCTCAGGCTGTTTCTTCTGGTTCAACAGCACTAAAAGTTGCATTAAAAGCACTTGGTGTAAACAAAGGTGATGAGGTTATTACACAGTCTTTTACTTTTGTAGCTACAGTTGAGGCTATACTTGAAATTGGTGCTACTCCAGTTATTGTTGACATAGACAAAACATTAAACATGTGCCCAAAAAGTTTTAAAGAAGCGATAACAGAAAAAACAAAAGTTGTAATTCCTGTTCATATGCTGGGTGTGAGTGCTCAGATGGATGAGATAGTATCTATCGCAAGAGAAAATAATATACTAATATTAGAAGATACAGCTCAAGGACTTGGTGGAAAATTTGCTGGTAAAGCACTTGGTACTATTGGCGATATAGGTACATACAGTTTTGACGGCGGTAAAACTGTTATATGTGGTGAAGGTGGTATGGTTGTTACTAATAATAAAAATATGTTTGTAACTGCTAGAGCATATCATGATCATGGGCATGAATACAGCACTACAAAAGGTCGTGGAGTGGAAGATGCATTCTGTACCGGTTTTAACTATCGCATGAGTGAACTGCAGGCTGCTTTTGGCTTGGCACAGTTTAAAAAACTAGATATCATACTTAAGCTACAAAAAGAAAATCAGATAAAATTAAAAGAGGCTATTAAAGATATTGGTTTTGAGTTTAGGGAGATTCCTGATGCTGATGGCGATATTGGTGACAGTATAGTGTTTTTCTTAGATACAAAAGAACAGGCACAAAAATTTGTAAAAAAGATGGGTGAAGTGGGATTGGGGACAAAAAATCTTCCTGATGCTATAAAATGGCATTTTGCAAAACACTGGCAACATATGTTTAAAGAGTATGATTTTTATAATGATGGAAAAAATCACTGGGAAAAATCGGAAGAAATTTTATCCCGTTCTATAGCATTGCCTGTAATGGTTAAGATGAGTGATGAGCAGATAAAATCAATAGCTAAAAAGCTTTTAGATATTGCTAAAGAGGTATAACAAATGAAGGTTTTGGCTATTATCCCGGCAAGAGGTGGATCAAAAGGGATACCAAAAAAAAATATAGTTGATTTAAATGGCAAACCTTTAATTCATTATACTATAGAGGCTGCCAAAGAGAGTAAACTTATAGATGAGATATTCTTATCAAGTGATGATAAAGAGATTATAGAAGTTGCAAAGCAGTTGGATTTATATACCTCATATGTTAGACCAGATAAGTTTTCTGGAGATACAGCAACAGGAGCGGATGTTGTTATTGATGCTTTGGATTGGTTGGCAAAGAGTAGGGGTTATGTACCTGATGCGGTTTTGTTGCTTCAACCCACCTCCCCGCTAAGAGTATCTGCAGATATAGATGGTGCGATAAGGCAGTTTGAAAAAGATAAAAAAAATACTTTAGTCAGTGTTCATGAAATGATTGAACATCCGTATGAGTGTGTTTGTGATATTGAGAGTGATAAATGGCATTACTTGGCAGAGCAGGAAAAAACTGCAACAAGAAGACAGGATTATAAACAAAGTTTTTATTATATCAATGGTGCTATATATATCGTAAATGTAGATTTTTTTAAAAATGAAAAAGTTTTTATAAAATCAAAAGACACCTCCTTTTATGTAATGTCACATGAAAGAGGAATAGATATAGATGAATACAGTGATCTTAAAAAGGCTGAATTTTCTATGAGAGCTTTAAATATTGAAAATTAAACAAGTTGTTTACCTGACACAGACATCTTTTTCGAAGAGGGATAAAGATCGCTTTGGTATAGATGTATTTTTAAAATACGGTATTGATGTTGTTGTGATGGATGTTACGGCTTATATGGATGCCCAGGTGGCAAAAAAATATATTTTAAATGAACAAAATAGTTATGATTGTGTTAAAGAATTTTCTACTTACAGAGAGATTGAAAAATTCATATTAAGTTGCAACAAAGACAGTGTATTTATCTCTTTTATTGGTGAGTCAAGTTTTAAATCTCTTAGGGTGTTAAATTTACTTTATAAATATAAAAAAGAGTTTGGAATTATACTTTCTGGTTCCTTGCCAGCAACAAATAGAAAGTATGGAATAGCTGAAAAATTAAAACTGTTAAGTTTTAAAAATATTATCCGATTAGCAGGAAAAGCTTTCTATATGTTTTTCTTTAATAAATTTAAATATTCATTTGTAATTGCTTCAGGGGAGGAGTCATATAATATTATAAAAAACAGATATAAAGATGCAATGGTGATAGATGGACATGCATTTGATTATGATTTATATTTGCAAAAACACAGAGATGCCTGTCTATTTCAAAAGGAAGATTATGCAGTATTTTTGGATGAGTTTTTTCCTTTTCATCCGAACTATATAAGGCATGGGGTGGATTATAGCCACTTTGCCGAATCCTACTATAGGAAACTTTCCACATTTTTTGACCATATAGAAAAGGTCTTTAATCTTAAGGTAGTTATATCTGCTCATCCAAGATCTTATTATGATAAATTACCAGATTATTGGAATGGAAGAAAATTTATTATTGGAAATACTGTTGATTTAGTAAAAAATTCAAAAATTTGTATACTTCATGCAAGTACATCTGTTAATTTTGCAGTTTTATATACTAAAGCATTGTTTTTTGTAACAATGCAGGAAATTAAAAATTCAAATCTTCAAAGTATGCTTGAAGCTATGTCAAAAGAGTTAAAATCCACAATTATAGATATGGATGATTTTGATGAAAACATTAATCTCGGGATAGATTATGATGAAAGTAGTTATGAGTTGTATAAAAGTAGATATATTAAATTAAAAGGGAATCCTGATATAAATAACTGGGAGTTGTTGTATAATAACTTATTAACAAGAAAGGATGGTAATGATGAGTGATTTTTTAAGAAAGTTAAATACAATTGTAAGTAAAAGTGACAAGTTTACACTTTTTTATCTTTTTTTATTTACTATTGTTATTGCAGTTGTTGAAACCGCCGGTGTTTCTATAATTATGCCCTATATCTCACTTGCAAATGATTTTTCGTTGATTGAGTCTAATGTTTATTATAAATATGTATATGAGATGTTTGAGTTTTCAAGCTATGTAAGATTTAGTATATTTTTAGGTATTGTTATAATAGTTTTTTATGTTTTTAGAGCTTCGATAAACGCACTGTATATATATAAAATAGTGAGTTTTACACAGGTGAGTTACTATAAAATAGTAAATAAACTTTTTAGTAACTATCTAAATATGCCATACAAAAATTTTATTGGTAAAAACAGTTCATCTTTAACTAAAATAATTATCAGTGAGTCATCATATATTACAGATATTTTTAGAGCTTTTTTGATACTGCTAAGTGAGATATTGATACTTGTATTTATATATTCTATGCTATTGTATATAAATTATCAAATAGCTTTAGCTATAACATTTATTTTACTTTTTGTTGGTCTATTTCTTATAAAAACCATATCGAAGGTGGTTAAAAGAAAAGGTGTAGAGAGGGAAAAATTTCAAAATATATTTTATGAAATGCTGAATAGAAATTTTAACAATATAAAAATGTTAAAACTGCAAAATACACAAAAAGCTTTGGATGAGTTTGACTATATCAGTTCCAAATATACAGATACATATAAAATTAGTGGGTCTATTCAGCAGTTCCCAAGACTTATTTTTGAAGCTGTTGGTTTTAGTGTTGTTATTTTGATAGTTATTTTTATCTTGTATAAAAATAATTCAGATATCTCCTCTTCTTTTGGTCTTTTGACAATTTTTGTATTGGGACTATACAGAATCTTGCCGTCAATAACTAGAATCATGGCAAGTTTTAATCAGATATTAGCATATTATAAATCTATAGATTTAATACATGAAGATATGCATATATATACAGAGCAGATAGGTAGTGATAAAATTGTTTTTCTTAAGAAAATAAAATTAAAAAACATCTCGTTTGGTTACATTAAAAGTGAAAATATTATTGAAAACTTAGACTTAATTATAGAAAAAAATGATAAAATTGCTTTTATAGGTGAGAGTGGGAGTGGAAAATCTACTCTTGTTGATATCATTATGGGTTTACATCAAGTCAATGGTGGTAATATTTACATAGACAAAGAGAAGTTAACTGAGAAAAATTTAACTGATTGGAGAGGGCATTTTGGTTACATCCCTCAGTCTGTCTATCTTTTTGATGGTACAGTTGGGGAAAATGTGGCATTTGGTGTAGATATAGATGAACAAAAAGCCATAGAAGCTCTTAAAAAAGCTAATATCTGGAAGTTTTTAGAAACCAAAAACGGATTGGATACAAAAGTTGGAGAAAGTGGTGTTATGCTTTCTGGTGGACAAAAACAGAGAATAGCAATAGCAAGGGCTCTATATAAAAACCCTGATGTTTTGGTTTTGGATGAAGCAACTTCGGCACTTGATGATGAAACTGAAGCTAAAATTATGGATGAGATATATGAAGTGGCGAAAGATAAGACTCTTATTATCATCGCACATAGATTGAGTACTATAAGAAGATGTGAGAAAGTTTATAAAATAGAAAATGGAGAAATAAAAGATGTTTAATAATAAAAATATATTAATTACAGGGGGGACAGGAAGTTTTGGTAAAAAATATGCTGAAATTATCCTCTCTAAGTATAAACCAAACAAGATAATAATTTTTTCAAGAGATGAACTTAAACAGTATGAGATGGCTCAGAAATTTACAGATAGGTGTATGAGATATTTTATAGGTGATGTAAGAGATGTCGAGAGACTAAATGAAGCTATGAATGGTGTTGATTTTGTCATACATGCGGCAGCTTTAAAGCATGTTCCTGTCGCTGAATACAATCCTATGGAATGTATAAAAACAAATATAAACGGTGCAGAAAATGTTATAAAAGCATCTATTAAAAACAATGTTGAAAAAGTTATAGCACTTTCTACTGATAAAGCTGCAAATCCTATAAACCTTTATGGTGCAACAAAACTTGCTTCAGATAAACTTTTTATGGCTGCTAACAATATGGTAGGGGATGGTGTTACAAGATTTAGTGTTGTCAGGTATGGTAATGTTACAGGTTCTCGCGGTTCTGTTATACCTTTTTTTGAAAAACTTATTCAAGATGGCGTTACAGAGTTACCAATTACTGATGAAAATATGACAAGGTTTTTAATAACTCTTGAAGATGGTGTGAATTTTGTTTTGAAAAATTTTGAGAGAATGTATGGTGGTGAGATATTTATACCAAAAATTCCTTCCATGTATATAACAGAGTTAGCAAAAGCTCTTGCTCCTAATTTACCTCATAAAATCATAGGAATTAGACCTGGAGAAAAACTACATGAGATTATGTGTCCAGCTGATGATAGTCATCTTACGCTTGAGTTTGATGATCATTTTGTTATAAAACCGACTATACAGTTTACAAATATATCAGATTATTCTGTTAATAAACTTGGAGAAAAGGGTGTGCCTGTTCGGCAAGGATTTGAATATAATTCTGGAAATAATAAAGAGTGGCTCACACATGAGCAACTCTTAGAGATGATTAAGGATTTGTAGGTGTCTTTTATTCCCTATGGAAAGCAAACTATCACACAAGATGACATAGATGTGGTTTGTGATGTTTTAAAGTCTGATTATCTTACAATAGGTCCAAAAGTAAAAGAGTTTGAGGAAGCAGTTGCTGAATATTGTCAAGCTGAATATTGTGTAGCTGTATCAAACGGAACAGCTGCTCTTCATTTGTCTTCACTGGCTTTGTTACAAAAAGGTGATAAAGTTCTGACAACTCCAAATTCGTTTTTAGCTACTTCCAATTCCCTGTTGTATGTAGATGCAAAACCTGTTTTTATTGATATAGCAGAAGATGGCAATATAGATTTTGATCTTTGTGAACAAAAGTTAAAAGATGATACTTCGATAAAGGCTATCTATGCAGTAGCATTTAGTGGAAATATGTTAAATCAAAAAAAACTAAAATATTTAAAAGAAAATTACAACATTATAATTTTGGAAGATAATGCACATGCTATAGGTGCAGTCTGTGATGGGATAAAAGCCGGAAGTTGCAAAAACAGTGATTGTAGTATTTTTTCATTTCATCCTGTTAAGCATATGACAACAGGTGAAGGTGGGGCAATAACCACAAACTTCAAAGAGATATATGAGAAGTTATTGATTTTAAGAAATCATGGTATGGTTAAAACACTAGAGATGAAACCATGGGAATATGAGATGCAGGAGTTAGGTTTTAATTATCGTATAACAGATATACAGTGTGCATTGGGACTCTCGCAGTTAAAAAAACTTAAATATTTTATAGAAAAACGGATAGAAATAGCAAAAACATATGATGAGATTTTCTGTAAAAGTATTATAAAACCACTTTATATGTATAATGGAAATTCGTCCTATCATCTGTATGTGGTAAGAGTTGATTTTACTAAAGTAAACATAACCAAAGAGAAACTTTTTGTTGAAATGAGGGATAGAAATATAGGATTACAGCTTCATTATATACCTATAAACAAACAACCTTACTATAAAAAACTTGGCTATGGTGATGAAAAAACGCCTGTTATGGATAGATATTATGATGAGTGTTTTTCTTTACCAATATATCCTACTCTCAAAGATGATGAGCAGGCATATATTATAAAAAATCTTATGGAGGTTTTAGATGGCTAAAGCAGTCGCAATAATTCCCGCAAGAGGTGGAAGTAAGAGGATACCAAGAAAAAATATTAAAGATTTTTTTGGTAAACCTCTTATAGCATATAGTATAGAAACAGCATTAAAATCAAAGATATTTGAAAAGGTGATAGTTTCGACAGATGATGAAGAGATAGCAGAAGTTGCAAAAAAATATGGAGCAGAAGTACCTTTTTTAAGACCAAAAGAACTAGCTGATGATTATACTGCTACGCAACCTGTTATAGATAATGTTTTGGAATATTTAAAAAGTATGGGTGAAGAGTATGATTACTATTGTACTGTCTATGCAACTGCACCATTGCTACAACCTAAATATTTGATTGAAGGGTTTGAAAAATTAGAAAACAGTGATGCTGTAAATGCTTTTAGTGCTACTTCTATGCCATTTCCTATCCAGAGAACTTTTA
>JAMOPZ010000032.1 GCA_027064245.1 Campylobacterales bacterium | reverse complement strand
TATCAGAATATAATATAAATATTATTACAAAAATTTCTGAAAAATTAAAATTAAACACAAAGATAATGAAATTATCAGAAACTACTTATCAAAAAAATAAATCAAAAGGTGATATGATTTTAGATATATGTAATTATTTTCATACTACTAAATATATTTCGCCACTTGGTTCAAAAGAATATTTAGATAAAGTAAAAAATAATTTTTCTGATAAAAATATAGATATATATTATCAATACTATCAACATCCAATTTACAATCAAATAGGTGATAAATTTATACCGTATCTAGGTATTTTTGATCTATTGTATAATGAAGGATTTGAAAATAGTGCAAAAATAATAAGAAGTGGGAGAAAATATCTAAATATGGATGTAATAGATTTTACAAAACGGAGTTAAAAAATGAAAATAGGACAATTTGATCTAAATACAAATAAAGTTTATATAATAGCAGAACTAAGTGCCAATCACAATGGTTCTTTACAAACAGCATTAGATACTATAAAAGCTGCAAAAGAGTGTGGAGCAGATGCTATAAAACTTCAAACATATACAGCTAATACACTTACACTTAATTGTAAAAGAGATGATTTTATGATTAACGGTGGAACACTTTGGGATGGTAAATCTCTTTATGAACTTTATAAAGAAGCATATACCCCATGGCCGTGGCATAAAGAGCTTTTTGAATATGCAAGAGCTATAGATATAGATATATTTTCTTCTGCATTTGATAAAACTGCAGTTGATTTTCTTGAACAGTTTAATCCATCGGCTTATAAAATAGCATCATTTGAAATAACAGATTACGATCTTATAAGATATACAGCTTCAAAAATGAAGCCTATGATTATAAGTACAGGAATAGCCAGTATTGATGAGATACAAGATGCAGTTGATATTTGTAGAGAAGTTGACAATAACAATATTATACTTTTAAAATGCACTTCAGCATACCCAGCACCACAAGAAGATGCAAATTTAGTAATGATACCATCTTTAGCTCAAACTTTTGGAGTAATAAGTGGTTTTAGTGATCATACTTTAGGTAGTACAGCTCCCATTGCAGCAGTTGCTCTAGGAGCTAAAGTGATAGAAAAACATTTTATATTAGATAAAAGCATAGGTGGAGCAGATGTTGAGTTTTCTATGGATAAGCAAGAGTTTAAAGATATGGTAAAAGCTATAAGAGATACCCAAAAATTACTTGGAAAAATAGATTATAGTTTAACCAAAAAGAAAAAAGAATCAAGAAGATTTAGTAGAAGTTTATATGTGGCAAAAGATATAAAAAAAGGTGAAAAATTTAGTGAAGAAAATATAAGAAGTGTAAGGCCAGGGTATGGTATGCACCCTAAGTATCTAAAAGATATTTTAGGTAAAACATCACAAAAAGATTATCAATTTGGCGATAGATTTCAATGGTAGTTATAATATGAGATATATAAACTATAATAATATAAAATTATCAAAACTATCTTTAGGTACAGTACAATTTGGGCTAGAGTATGGTATAGCCAATAAAGATGGTAAGCCAACTTACGATGAGGTAAACAATATAGTAGATTATCTATATAAAAATGGCATAAATTGTTTTGATACTGCTCAAGATTATGGAGAATCACAAAAAATTTTAGCAAATGCTACAAAAGATAAAGATATACATATAATATCAAAAATAAGTTCAGATAATTTTATAGATGATTTAAAACAAAATATAGATCTATCTTTAAAAGATCTAAAAAAAGATAGATTATTTGGACTACTTTTACACGATAGCAAACTTCTTTCTAGTTGGGATACTAAATATAATATTTATATAAAAGATCTAAAAAAAGAGCAAAAAATAGATTATTTTGGTGTATCTATTTATACCGATCAAGAGTTTTGTTTAGCTTTAGAAAATGATATAATACAAATTATCCAGATACCTTTTAGTATTTTTGATCAAAGAGCTATAAATTTACATTGGTTAGAAAAAGCAAAAAAGAAAAATAAACTACTTATTATAAGAAGTGTATTTTTACAAGGTTTATTACTAATGGACACAGATAAAATTCCAACAAAATTATCTTGTGCAAAACACTATTTAGAACAATTAGATCTATTATCAAAAGAGTTTCAAATAGACAAAAACTCTTTAGCACTAAACTTTGTAGATACCATTGCAAAAGATTCATTATTGCTTTTTGGATGTGAAACTATAAATCAAGCACAAGATAATCTACACATATACAAAAGTTTAAAACCTTTAGATAATACAATAATAGATAAATTACAAGTTTTTTTTGGTAATATAGAAGAATCTATATATAATCCTACAAGGTGGTAGTATGAAAAAAATATTTTCTATAAAAGATAAAGTAATAGTCCTAACAGGTGCAACAGGACACTTAGGTAGCAAGATGGCAAACCATTTAACAAAAGCAGGTGCCGTTGTAATAATACTCTCTACAAAACTAAAAAAAGCTAAAAAATTATGCAAAAAACTAAAAATCTCTAAAAAACAAGCATTTCAAATAGATATATCAGATGAAAAAAATATAAAAACTACAATAAAAACCATATATGAACAGTTCAATAAAATAGATATCTTAGTAAATAATGCAAATTTTAGTATAACAAAAAAATTTAACACCTATACAAAAGATGATTGGCATAAAAGTTTTGATGGTACAGTTATATCCGTAGATCTATTAACTCAAGCAGTAGTTCCATATATGAAAAAAAACACCCAAAGTAGAATTATAAATATATCTTCAATGTATGGTATAGTTTCACCAAATCCAGATATCTATTTAGATGATAGTATGATAAATCCACTAAGCTATGGTGTAGGAAAAGCAGCTATTATACAATATACAAAATATTTAGCTATGAGCTTAGCAAAATATAACATAACAGTAAATAGTGTAAGCTTTGGACCATTTCCAAATACAAAAATAGTAAAAGATAAACAATTTTTAAAAAATTTAGCTAAAAAAACTATGTTAAATAAAATAGGAGATCCAAAAGAGACCACTTCGGTGATATATTTTTTGTCTTTAGATGAGAGTAGTTATATAACAGGTCAAAATTTTATAGTAGATGGTGGATGGACCACATGGTAGAGTATCTTTGTATTATACAAGCAAGAGTTAACTCTACTAGACTTCCAGCTAAAGTTATGTTAGATTTAGCTGGAAAAACACTTTTACAAAGAGTATATGAAACTGTATCAAAATCTAAAAAAATATCTAAGCTAATAGTAGCTACATCTACTAAAAATACAGATGATATAATAGTAAAAAAACTAGAGCAGCTAAATATAGAGTATTACAGAGGTGATCTAAATAATGTATTAAAAAGATTTTATGATACAGCATCATACTATAAAGCTAAAAATATAGTAAGAATCACAGCAGACAATCCTCTAATGGATGGTAAAGTAATAGATAATTTAATAGATCTATATGAAAATAATAGTGTAGAATATAGTAGCTATAAAAATGAACTTTATGGATTAAGTGCTGAACTATTTAGTTTTGAAGCATTACAAAAAGCTTATCAAAATGCAACAAACCAATACGATAAAGAGCATGTAACACCATATATTATCAACAACTGTAAAACTTATATCAAAGATATAGAAGAAAAATATAGATACCCTAATATTAGAGTTACAATAGATACCCTAGAGGATTATATAAATATCCAAAATTTTTATCTATATTGCCAAACAAATAATTATATATCCAATATAGATAATTTTTTATTATGGATTAAAAATGTCAAATAAAAATATACTATTTAGAGCAGATTCCTCTTCACTTATAGGTACAGGTCATATTATGAGAGATTTGGTTTTAGCTAAAAAGTATGCCAAAAAAGGTGCTAAAGTTATATTTGCTACTCAAGATTTAAGAGGAAATATAAACCATAAGATAACCAATGCTGGTTATAAAACAAAGATTTTAAAATCAAACAATATCAAAGAGCTCAATAAGCTTATTAAAAAGCTTAAAATTGATATATTAGTAATAGATCACTATGATATAAACTATATTTATGAAAAAAAACTAAAAACCAAAAATTCATCATTAAAAATTCTTTCATTT
>JAMOPZ010000031.1 GCA_027064245.1 Campylobacterales bacterium | reverse complement strand
AATATTAATAATATTAAATTAAAAGGAATAATCTGAAACAATTTATATTACAATATTTACCATATTATAAAAACTATAAAAAACAGATACTTTTTGCACTACTTGGTATGATAATGGTTGCTATTGGTACAAGCAGTACAGCATATGTTATAAAACCAATTTTAGATGATATCTTTATCAAAAAAGATGAAGATATGCTAAAACTTTTACCTTTTATGGTTGTTATATTATTTACCATAAAAGGTGCTGGGCGTTATTTGGAACAATATAATGTAGCATATATAGGAAGCGATATTATAAGATTAGTAAGGGATAAGTTTTTATCACACTTGCTCTACCAAGATATGAGTTTTTTTCAAAAAAAACATGGTGGTGAACTTTTAAGTAGGATTATCACTGATATTGGAGCTATTCAAAAAGCAGTATCTACAGATGTATCTGTAATGTTAATGAATTTATTTACTATTATTGCACTTTTAGGTGTAGTTATATACCAAAGTCCAAAATTGGCTTTTTATGGTCTTATTGTATTACCTTTAATTATATATCCACTTATAATCTTAGCAAAAAAAATGAAAAAAATATCTCACAAAGCTCAAGAAACAGCAGCTTTAATGAATAGTGAATTAAATGATATTTTTAACAATATAGAGTTGATTATAGCAAGTAATGCACAAGATGTAAAAACCACATCATTTGCAAAAATAAATCAAGATTATTTTACTATTGTTATGAAAACTATTAAAAATAATGCTTTAGTATCTCCTCTTACAGAGATTATAGGTGCTTTAGCAGCTGCTTTGGTTATAGCTATGGGTGGGATGGAAGTTATAAATGGTAGTATGACAGTTGGATCATTTTTTTCTTTTTTAACTGCACTTTTTATGCTTTATACTCCTATAAAAACTTTTTCAAATTTTTATAATAGTTTTCAAGCTACATTAGCCATAAATGAGAGAATAAACTCTATTTTTGATATACAAAGTAATATAAAAGATGGTAAAAATAAAATAACTGAAGATATATCTTCAATTATTTTTAAAAATATTTCATTAAATTATGATGATAAAATTGCTTTAAAAGATATAAATTTTACAGTAAAAAAAGGGGATAAGATAGCTCTTGTAGGTGATAGCGGAGGAGGTAAAAGCTCTTTGGTAAATCTATTGCTTAGATTTTATGATCCAAATAAAGGTGAAATTTTATTTAATAATATAAATATAAAAGATATAAGTTTAGAAAATTTAAGAAAAAACATCTCAATTGTAACACAAAGAGTCTATATCTTTAATGATACTATTGCTGCAAATATTGCTTTTGGATATAAAATAGATGAAAAAAAAGTAAAAGATGTACTAAAACAAGCACATGCTTTAGAATTTGTAGAAAATCTACAAAATGGTATATATACAACACTTAGTGAATTTGGTTCAAATTTAAGTGGAGGGCAAAGACAAAGAATAGCAATAGCTAGAGCATTATACAAAGATCCTCAGATCTTGATTTTTGATGAAGCTACAAGTGCATTGGACAATGAAAGCGAAGCACTTATTACAGATGTTTTAGATGAGATAAGTAAAGATAAACTTACATTTGTAATAGCACATAGATTAAGCACTATTAAAAATGCTACAAAAATACTTGTTTTTAAAGATGGAAGTATAATATGTAGTGGATCTCAACAAACTCTTTTAAATAGTTGTAACGAATATAAACGATTATATAATCTTTCAAGATAGAAGTAAATATAATATATTAAAATACTAACTAGGTAAAATATCTATGCCGTATCTTTTACCTAGTTTTACTAAAAAAGGGATAGTAACCACAGAGCCTGGCAAAAATAGCAAAGGGGTAAGTATGGTTATACGACCTACATCTTTGAGTTGTTTTATAGCCTCTTTTATATCCTCTTGAGTTGGTTGAGACTTACCACCCATTTGTTTATGTAAAAGTCTTTTAAAAGTTATAAGCATATGTTTTGTCTGAATACTTTCTCTTCTTATAAATCGTTTAAAACTATTAAAAGTTTTTTTAGTAATTGTTCTTATTCTTCTCATTTTTTCTTTAATGCTTCTTTTGATTTAGGAAAGCAGTACATCCCCATCTTCTCATTAGTAAATGACATAATACAAATAGACCCAGGATCTGTAACAGGAGTAAACTCATATATCCTTACATTGTACCCTTCTGTTTCTATGTTGTATTGTGCATCTGGTTTTATTGTTTTATTTTTCCAACTCATTATTTGAGACCAAGTAATTTGTCCGTACATCGAAGTTGTTATTACTAAAAAAGTACCTATAACTATTTTTTTCATTTTCATCCTCCTCCTACAAATTGAAGTAGTTCTATTTTATCATTATCTTTAGGAAAGCAACTATTCCAATCCTCTTTTTTTATTATTTGCATATTAATAGCTGCTGCCATTACTTTATCTTTTATAGCTAAATTTTCCATAATTTCCAATAAAGTAATATTATCTTTAAACTCTTTATTTTCACCATTTATTACTATTTTCATAGGTTTCCTTTTCTAAAACAAGCCATTTTAAATCTATCCCCCATACCTGTAGGATTTAATAAAGTTTTTACTTTATTTGTCTCTTTTAGGTATATATTTTCTTCCACATTATTATGTAAAATCTCTAAAAGATCAACTATACCAAATCTTACAAGTGCTTTTAGTTGAGTTTCATAGATTGGATTAGAAACCCCAATGTTTTTAAAACTATCAATTAAATGATCAAAATGTACATCATAAGTAATATCACTATTACCAAAAAGATTTTTTAGATCTAAATTCTCTTCAAATATTGGGTAAACATTATGGTTACTATATACTCTACATGAAAAATCATTTCTAGGGTATAATTCACCATAATCAAATGTAATAAATTCAAATTTATCTATATTATTAGCTAAAGTTGATGCAAAAGTTTCATATCCTATGGCAACCTCACCCTTGGTTATTTTATATTTTGCACAATGCTCTATAAGTTTTTGATCTTTTGTATTCTCAAAAATTATTTTATCATCTTTAACATATGCTTTTTGTAATTTTTGATCTTTTGTATAAACTAACTCACAACTAAAAGCATCAAATATCTCATTTGCAACAATAAAAGCATTATTTAATTTTAATTCATCTATATCATTATAATGTATTAGATTTATCTCGTCTCCAAAACATTGTTTAAAATAGTTTTTTTGTTTTTCTCTTAAATGTTCAAATCTTTCAACTATTGCAAAATTTAATGTTTTTATTAAACTTGGATCAAGAGTAAAAATAAACTCTATCATATCGGCTAAAAGATATCCATGATGAGCTCCTATTTCTACAATAGTTGTATTTTGTGGTAAAAAACCATCTTTTATAGTATCAACTACCCTTTTACCAATAGATCCTCCAAAAAATTTACTACTACTAACTGCAGTATAAAAGTCACCATTTTTTCCTATTTTTTTATAGTTTGAATAGTAACCACTTTGTCCATAAAGCCAAGAGTTAAAATAATCACTAAAATTTATTTTATTCATTTGATATCCTACTATATAATGATAAAAGTTCTAGTTGTTTATCTATTTTTAAACTTTCTATCTCAATTGCTTTTATTTTTTTAGAATTTTGCATAGTTTGAAGATCGTATTTTGTTTTTAAACCACCATGATAAAGCTCTAGCATATCTTTA
This sequence comes from Campylobacterales bacterium, assembly GCA_027064245.1. Classification (GTDB taxonomy): domain Bacteria; phylum Campylobacterota; class Campylobacteria; order Campylobacterales; family Arcobacteraceae; genus JAIOSF01. The sequence continues at coordinate 441 of JAMOPZ010000031.1, read as the reverse complement.
ACTAATGAATCATATAATTTATAATCATCTTTTGCTATAGATATCTTTTTATCTAAAGAGTTTAATTTTAGTTTTGTATTTTTAAACAAAATAGTCTCTTTTGCTTTTTGGTCATCCACAATGGCTTTATTTTGTAAATATTGCAATTTTGTACTTTTTATACTATTGTTATATCTTATATCTAAAGGTACCTTAATGTTAAATCCAACATTTGATTGAAGAGAATCATCTAAATATTTATTGCCTCCAGTATCATGATATTTTGAATAACTAGCTGTTAAATTTACACTTGGTAGATAGTTTTCTTTTGTCATCTTTTTTACAAAATATGATTTTTTTAGATTTTGTTGTTTTTGTTTTATATATATGTTATCTTTTATAAATTGCTCTTTATTATTTAATTTAAAAGTTGGTATTAAAATCTGTTTATATGATTTATCT
>JAMOPZ010000030.1 GCA_027064245.1 Campylobacterales bacterium | reverse complement strand
TATTTTTAAGGTTGTCATAAATTGAATTGAGTGTTTTATGCTTACCTTTGAAGTTCCAAATGAGTTTATTATTTGGCAGTCTTGCAATTATGTGCATCCCTAGCTCATTGGATTGTTTAATAAAATCTGGTTTGGCATACCAACTATCAATAAGTAGATAATCAGCTTCAACACCGCTGTTCAAGGTTCTTTCTAACATCTCAATAGCAAGAGTATTTTTACCTTTGATTATTTCATTCTTTCTTTGGTAAGCATTACTTTTATGATGAAGTTTTGTTGTAAACTCTGATATCTCTTTTCTTTTACTATCATTCATTTTTATAGAAAAATCAAGTTGAAAAGTAGAATGTGAATCTGCATAATTGAGAGATACAATATTAAGAGCATTGATAGTTCGATGCTCTTTATTACTCCAAATATATTTACAACTACCCTCTATAAATTTACCTCTTTTTGGTTCTACCGTATCATCAATAATCAGCAAACGATGTTCACCACTTTTATAAAGTGGTTTTATCTTTTGCAAGAGTGCTGTAGTAGTGAGTAATAATAACTTTCGCCAGTTATAACGACTCTCTTTAATAAACCGGTAGTAGGTATCTTTACCAAATGCACTATCACTCTGTTTGATAAAACTTGATTGACGTTTGTGCATCACAAGCATATATAAAAAATGTAGAATTATCTGAAAGGGTGGATGTCCAACTTCTCTTTTTACGAAGTTACTCTGTTTGAGTAGCCTCGTGATTTTAATCTCTTGCAGAACTTCTAAAATTGGATTCTTTAATAAACTCTTCATAGCATAATTGATATAATTTGCAAGTTCCATAAAATAGCCTTTAATAATTGAGTTGTGGTGACAAAATTATACTAAAAAGTGGCTATTTATGGGCTTTAATACTCAACTTAAGTTTGTGGATTTATTGGAATCTATGTGCGAAAGTTGAGTAGCTAGGTTAATCAGAGTCCCTCATTTAAATATTGAGAGGAGAGTGTAAAAACAACTTCACCAAATCGACCAAAAAAGTATAAAACACCATTTCTAAAAGTAATTTTTCCATCACGGTGCTTACATTCATTTAAAATCTCGATATTTGTTGAATCAATAAACATGGCATTAGATTTTTTACTGACTATATCGGCTTTTTTATCTCCCTCATACTCTTTTACTATCTCATCTCCATTATCATCAAAATCCAAAGTAATATATTTAGCTTGAACCATTTCTGCTATCAAGAAATCTATAACACTTTTTTCAGAGCCACTTTGATAAATATCTTTCATTTTGATTACTTGGTGCCTAAAGAGAGCAGCCATAAGCTCTTGAGCATAAAGATTAATCATTTTGCATATTTACTTACATAAAATGGAGATTTTTCTCTCTCAATATCACATACAACTTCTACTTCGTGCTGTTGCAGATATGCATCAAACCTCTGCATCAATACATCTTTTGCAATATCTCTAATATCTCCTGCATGAGAACGACCTACCATTTTTGCTTTTTGTGCTACTTCTTCATAACATTCATCTGCATATTTCACAAAAAATTCATTAAAATATGCTGTGAAAATATCTAATGTAATTTTATCTGATTCTTTAAGAGACCCTCTTACACATAAAGCTACTCTTGTTTTATTCTTACTATACAAAAAAGCAATATCTGCATTACTAAGACCAAATTCTTCTAATAATTTTATATTATCTTTATTTCTTAATGGTAAACCATCTCTATCAACTTTAACAAGGTACATATACATATCTAAACCATCTCTATTAACATGCAGTTTTTCCATACACTCTACAGACTCATCCGTATCCAAGTCTGAATTCTGTGTTATATATACATCTTTGTCTGCATCAAATATATACTGTTTCAATAGTGCATTTTGCATATCTTCTTTATCTTCATAAAGTGAATCCAGTTGATTTTCAAAATACTCAAGTGTGATTGTTTGCATTGTTAGTCCTTTGTGTTAGTTTTGCTTAAAACTTTCTAATAGTTCTAATTTTTGATAGTTAATTTTTTCATTGACAAAGTAAGTGATAGCTTGAAGCTCAACACCAAGTGATTCGACTGTTATTTTATGTCGATTGTAAAGGTCTGGGTATCCTTCTAATATATCAAGCATCGCTAAGATCTCTTCATTTATTTTATATACTTCCCCCTCAACATAATGTCCTATCCCCTCTGCATCAATAAGATATGGAAAATACTCTTCAATATTGACCATGGGATACTTCTGTTTTGTAGTGGCACTGCATATAAACTCTGTATCTTCTAAGAGTTGATGATTGTAAAACCCATTTTTAAGAGTCCCATATACAAAAAGATACATCACTATTCTTCATCGTCATCTTCTAAAGCAGCTAATTCGTAAGCATAGCTTTGGTAATCATCGTATAAGAAGATATATTCAAAGTTCCCAAGATGATTTTTTTCATACTCGACTATATGAGCATTAATTTCTATCCCGTCATCTCTATTATCATATGTATCTTCATCAACAATAATTGCATAATACTCATTCTCTGCCAACTCTATTTCATCTGCACTTATTTGAGATGAAAATATCTCATATCCTCCATTTAAATCTCTTGCATAAGCTATTTGAACATTCAACATTTGCACTCCTAATATACAGATAATTCTATCTAAAACAATGCTGCTGCATTAAAAATATGACAGTATGCAAAACTATTTTTATTTATAACCTACACACTTCACATAAGTAGCATCAGATGCAGTAGAATCTAATCTATCATTATAAAAATTAATTGTTTCTGCTTGATTAGTAATAAATATACCATCAGTAATTGTGCCTTTTTCATACAATTGTTTTAATTCTTCATATCGTGGTAATCTCATATTTTTCTTCTTACAATAGTCATATGCATAATCAAAATTAAAATCAATTTTACTTTTTGCATGTAAACTTTTATATACATACATCATATCCCCATCACTAGCATTTATATTAGTTACTTTATACTGAGGAACTGGGATTTTATGGTTTTTTTTATCCCAGTAAAACTTTTTTCCTTTTTTATATTTTATACATATATAATCACCTTTCACAGCTTTATTCTGCTTTATTGTTTTAGCTAATCGAGGATTAAAATGATTTCCATTGGCATAAAAATAATATGTTGATACCTGTTCAAAAATTTCTTGATTATTTTTTAAATCTCCAAAAATATCTATTGCTTTTGCATATCTATTGTTTACAGTATCTCTCGTCCATAGCATTCTTGATTGACTAGATAATTTACCTCTAGCATCTAAAAATGCTCTTCTAAGTTCTCTATCATCTTTAAATAATTGAAAATATTCCTCAGCAGAAGGCAATCTAGCATCCATGCTTTTACAAATATTATTACTTGTTTGCCAATCTTCCAAATCTTTTCTATATGCTTTCAAAGTACTATATTTTCCTCTATAGTTATCTTGAATAAACATAATATTTTGATTATATGATTTTAATTCATCATCAAAATATAATGCGGTACTAAAGTTCATAGAGTTCATACCTTCAATAGTATAAAAATTTAAATTATTTTCTGAATAATTTAAATTAGAAGATTCCTTTTCTTTTTTATCACTCTGTTGCTCTACTGAGTTATCTTTATTATTAAGATTTGCAAATGTAACTTTCACTACACCTTTGGTTGTATTCTCTATTTGATTTGCTAGATCTGAAAAACTAAATGCAAAGACATTAATTACTGATAATCCTAACAATATACTACTTTTTATCAATTGATTCATTTAAAACTCCATACAATACTAACTATAGTTAGTTGATGAAAGATTCTAATAAAAATATACTTATGGTAAGTTTAACTATAGGTATGCAATGAAAGACTCAACATCCGTCACTGATGAAAAAATGCTTGATATTTACAAAACAATTGGTGATAATGTTAAACGAATAAGAAAAGAAAAAAACATATCTCAAATGCAACTTTCCCTTGCAATTGGTCATAAAGCTGTTGGTACTATCTCCATGGCAGAGCTTTGTATAAACAATAAGCATTTTAATATTGAACACCTTGTAAAAATTGCAGATGTATTAGAAGTAGATTTAACTGATTTTTTTCATGGTATAAATCTAAAATAATCAAATAGCAAGGTTAATCAAAGTCCCACATTATTTACAACAA
>JAMOPZ010000029.1 GCA_027064245.1 Campylobacterales bacterium | reverse complement strand
AAATATAAAGAGAAGCATATTGTAAAATTTTATTAGTTTATATTTTTTTAATAAGTTTTTATATACAATGTAATAGATTTTTTATAAAGGAAAAATATATGAAACAAATTGCAAAAATAGCTATTTCAGTTGGAGTTGCTGTACTTCTTACAACACCACTTATGGCTTCAAAAAAAGTAAAATGGAAGTTGGCTGAAACTTGGCCATCAACTCTAACTCCACTTGCATCACCACCAGCAAAAGTAGCTGCTATGGTAAAACAGATGAGTGGTGGAAAATTTATTATTAAAGTTGAAGGTAAAGAAAAACACAAAGCTCCACTTGGTATTTTAGATATGGTAAAAGGTGGACAGTACCAAATGGGTCATAGTGGATCTTACTATTGGAAAGGTAAAGATATAAATACTATTTGGTTTACAACAGTTCCTTTTGGTATGACAATGAAAGAACAATATGCTTGGTTTTATTATGCAGATGAAAATCATGATGGAAAACCAGATGGTATGGAATATATGAAAAAAGTATATAAAAAATTCAAAGTTTTAAATTTTCCTGGTGGAAACACTGGTGTTCAAATGGGTGGATGGTTTAGAAAGCAGATAAATTCACTTTCAGATCTAAAAGGTCTTAAGATGAGAATTCCAGGACTTGCAGGTGAGGTTATGGCAAAATTAGGCGTTAATGTTACAAATATTCCTGCAGGTGAGCTTTATACTTCACTAGATCGTGGTACTATTGATGCATTAGAGTGGGTTGGACCTGGTATGGATATAAAGATGGGATTTCATAAAGTAGCTCCTTATTATTATACAGGTTGGCATGAACCAGCTAGTGAGATGCAATTTTTAGTAAATAAAAGAGCATTTAAAAAACTTCCAAAAGCATATAAAGCTATGCTTATTACTGCTATGAAAGCAGCATCAGCTGATATGTATTATGAAAACTTTGCAGAAAGTGTAGATGCTTGGGATAAAATGAAAAAAGAGTATCCAAATATCAAAGTAAAATCATTTCCAACACCAGTTGTAAAAGCTATGAAAAAAGCAACCAATGAAGTTATGGAAAAATATGCTTCAAAAAATAAACTATTTAAAGAGATATATGAAAATCAACAAGCATATATGAAAAAAGCTAGAGCTTGGTCAAAAATGGGTGAATATAACTATATAAAAACCTGTGATAAGGTAAAATAAAGAGTATAAAAATAAATATTTATAAATTATTTTATAAATGTTTATTTTCTTTTGGTAAGATTATTTCAAAGCAAGCACCAGCTTCTATATTATAACCTCTAATAGTTCCACCTAATTTATTTTCTACTATAATTTTACTCATATAAAGACCTATTCCACTACCGTTTAATTTGCTTGTATTATATTTTTCAAATAGATTCAATAGAACATTTTGTTTAATTCCACCACCATTATCTATAATTTTTAATATAATATTTTGATTATCTTGAAAAGATATTACTTTGATATATCCTTTATTTTCCTTTGTCTCTAAAACTTGAATAGCATTTCCAAATATATTCATAAGTACTTGTACTAGTTGGTTTTTATTACTATATATCTCTATATCTTCAATATTTTTTATAATTTCTATATCTCTTTTTTTGATTTTTGAGCTTAAAAGGTGTAATGTAGTATCAATTAAATTGTTTATTTTTATATTATGATAATGTTGATCATCTGTTAAAAATTCTCTAAAATCATCAATTGTTTGATTAAGATAGTTTATAGATGAGTCTATATAACCTAATGAATCATCTAAAATCTTATCATCTAATTCACCAAAATCTTTTTTTAATTGTATATTTCCACTTGACATAGTTATTACAGATAAGGGCTGTTTCCACTGATGTGCAATAGACTCAAACATCTCTCCAATAGTTGCGAATTTAGATTGTTCTAAAAGTATTGTATCTTTTAATTTTATATCATCTAAAAGTTGCTGGTGGTATTTTTGTAGATTTATATGTGTATCTACTCTAGCTTTTAATATGGCTGGCTCAACAGGCTTTGATACATAATCAACAGCACCTAATTCTAATCCTTTTACTATATCTTCAGTATTTTCTAAAATTGTTAAAAATATTATAGGTATATGTTTATAATTTTTACTTGATTTTAAAATTTTACAAACCTCAAATCCATCCATATTGGGCATAATAATATCAAGTAATATTATATTTGGAATAGAACCATTATCTAAAATTTCTAAAGCTTTTTTCCCATTAGTGGCTACACTTACTTTGTAGTTTTGCTTTAATATCTCAACTATTACAGATATATTTTGTGGATTATCATCAACTACTAAAATCGTATCTAGATCTTTTTCATTTTCAATCTCTTTTTTCATAGGTTTTTCCTCCAACTTAATATCATTATATTTTGAATATTTATTTAATTTTAAATATGTTTTTATTTTGTAAAGTGCAATTTTTTTTGAATACGGCTTAAAAATAAAATCAACCCCACCAGCTTCTAATCCTTTTTCCTGATCCTCTATACTATTTAATGATGTTATAAACATAATAGGTATATTACAAGTCTTTTTGTCTTGTTTTAATAACCTACAAAGTTCTATACCGTCAATCTCTGGCATAATAATATCAAGTAAGATAATATCAGGTTGTGGTTCTTTTTTTGATAATTCTAAAGCTTTTGTTGCTTTTGTAGTAGCTATAATTTTATAATCATCTTTTAACATAGTTGTTAAAATTTGTAAATTTGATGCTACATCATCTACTATTAAAATTTTTTCTTTTTTAGCCATAATATTACCTTTTTAATATTTTGTCAATAGATTGTACAATTACATCTTTTACACCATCGGTATCAAACTCATTAAGAAGATCTCTTAAATTATCTGCTATATCCTTGTAATTTTTTTGAAGATATGGCTCTAATTCTTCTAATGTCTCACTAGCTTTTACAATATCATCTTCTAGATTCTGTTTTATTGTATCTAAAAGTTCTAAAACTTTCTCTTTATTAAAATCTTTTTTTTGAGTTTTTTCTTCTGTTAATCTATCTATTTCAGTAAAAAGTTCATCTAGATCTACTTTTAATTGTGTAAATAAATAATCTTGTGGCATATTTTTTGTTTTTAATATAGTATCTATATTTTGAAGAAGTAAAAATACTTTTTTTGCCCCTAGGTTTCCTAAAACACCTTTTATCTCATGAATTTTTTTCTCTAAGATATCTATGTCACCATGCCTTAATTTATTTATAGTTTCATATATAGTTGTATATTTTTTTGCAAATTGTTTTAATAGTTTTATATAAGCTGTTTCATTACCATTTAATCGTCTTATGGCTTCTTGAGTATCTAAAATTTTACTATTAACCTCTAAGTTATAATTAGATATTGAATTATTTTCAACATTTAAATTAATATTTTTTAAAAATTTTTTCAAAGTATCAAATAACTCTTTTGGATCAATAGGTTTTGTTATATGTTCATTAAGACCAGATTCTAAGCTTAATTGTTTATGCATGCTTAAAGCATTTGCACTTAAAGCTATAATAGGTAATTTTTTAAAATACTCATCACTACTTCCCATGGCTCTTATATGTTTTGTAGCAGTTAATCCATCCATATTTGGCATCTGTATATCCATAAGAACTATATCGTAAATTTTGTGTTTTACTAACTCTACAGCTTCAAGTCCATCATTTGCAATATCTACAGATATATTCACACTTTGTAATAATTCTTTTGCAAAATCTTGATTTAGCTGATTGTCTTCAGCTAATAGTATCTTAACTCCTATAAAACTACATTCATTAGATTTACTTTGTTTTATATGAAGTGTATTTTGAGATATTTTTTGTTTATTTAGATCTACTATAGTATCATATAGTGTAGATGGTGATGTAGGTTTTACTAAATAACTATCAATTCCTAACTCTTCAATGGTATCTAATAATTCATTCTTAACATGTGCTGTTATCATAATAGTTTTTGGTGTAGACTTTGGTAGAGATTTTATTTTTTTATAAGTTTCAATACCATTCATATTTGGCATTTTATAATCTAAAAATACTATATCATAATTATTTTTTTCTATAGCTTCTAATCCATCATATCCACTATTTGCTATATCTACATCAAATCCAAAAGAGTTTAACATCTTTTTTAATATATCACAAGCTATAATATTGTCATCTATTAT
>JAMOPZ010000028.1 GCA_027064245.1 Campylobacterales bacterium | reverse complement strand
ATTGAAAAGATGCAAGATAGACTACTTGATGAGTAATCTGCTTTAAATTATATTAAAAGAAATAAGTCTAATAAATTAGACTTATTTGCATATCACGACAGATTTTATCTCTGTAAATTCTTCTATTGTAAATCTAGGTCCTTCTTTTCCTATGCCACTTAATTTATTTCCACCATATGGTTGAATATCAAATCTTAATGTTGGAATATCATTTATTACCACTCCTCCACAAATAGCATCATCAATAAATTGTTGAGTAATCAAAAGATCATTGGTAAAAATAGAAAATTGCAATCCGTATGGACTATTATTCATTTTAGTTATTGCTTCATCATAAGATTTTACTTTTATAAGACTTACAATAGGGGCAAAAACCTCTTCACATATAATTTTCATATCATCTGTAACTTCACTCATAATAGTTGGATAAAAATTTAATCCATCATTTTTATTACCGGTTAAACAAATAGCACCTTCATCTATAGCATTTTTTATCCACGATTTTGCACGATTAAGAGAATCTTCATTTATAAGAGGTCCTATAAAAGTATCTGTTTCATAAGGAGAACCAACTTTTAGTTTTAAAGTTTCTTGTTTCATTTTTTCTGCAAATTCATCATAAATACTTTCATCTACATATATTCTTTGTAAACTTATACATACTTGTCCTGAATTTATAAATGCCCCAAAACTACATCTTTTAGCAGCTTTATTTAGATCAGCGCTACTATGTATAAATGTAGCTGCATTTCCACCTAATTCTAAAGCAACTTTTTTTATTCCTGCAGTTTTTGTAATAATATTACCAACAGGAACTGACCCTGTAAAGCTAAGAACTCTTGGAATATCACTAGATACTAGTACACTTCCAACCTCTACATCACCATACACTACACTTAATGCATCTTTTATAGCATAAGGTGATTCTATAAATATTTTTGCTAATTTATAGGCAGTCAATGGTGCTTCTGGTGTTGGTTTTAAAACTACTGCATTTCCACTTACAAGTGCTGGAGCTATCTTGTGAGCTACAAGATTTAATGGAAAATTAAAAGGGGTAATACAAGCTACTACACCTACAGGCTCTCTTATAAAAAAAGATGTTGTTTTAAATCCACTTTGCATAGCATCTGTATTTATTGTTTCCCCATGCATATTTACCATAGCATAAGCTGATAATTTAATAGTTTCTATACATCTATCTACTTCAACCAATGCAAAACTAATTGGTTTTCCCACTTCATCACAAAGTGTTTTTGCTATATTTTCTTTCTCTATTTTTAAACTATTTGCTACATCTTCCATCCAAGCTACTCTTTGTGATATATTTGATTTTTTTGTATTAATACTTGCTTTTTGAGCTATTTTTAATGCTTTTAATGCATCATCTTTTGTACAAGATGGATAAGATGATACCACTTTATTAGAATATGGATTCATTATAGTAGTTAGATTGTCTCGCTTTTCTTCTGTAGTTCCAAAAAAAATATTTGCTATCATTTTTGTATCCTTTATTTTAGTTTTTAAAATACTATCATAAAGGATTTAATAAGAAATTAAGTAGATAATTTAATGTATAAGTTCTGCTATAAGTTCAGTAGCATAACTACCTTTAGGAAGAGTAAAATTAAGTTCAAACCAATTTTTCTCCTCTTTAAAATTACTTGATATATCTGTAGGAAAGATCCAAGCAAATCTTCTAGCACCATGCTCATTCATAGGTGCATTGTAATCTTGTTCTATTTCTAAAGCATCTTCAATAGCTAGTTTTACTTTCTTACCACATAAAAGACCAGTTGGTACCCTATCTCTTTGTAAAAATTTTTCAACCTCTTCTTCTAATTTAGTAACATAAAAAATCTTGCCATAAGGATAATGATGCATAATATCCCCTTGAAGTATTTTAAAAGGGTGAGTTTGTTTTTTTAATCTATCTATAGTATCAACAGATAAATTTAATTTTGCACTTAACTCTTTTGAACTAAAACTATCTATAAGTTTTGAGATCTCTATTCGTTTTGACAACCAATTATTAAATAAGTAAGATTGATAAGCATTTATATAGATCTGTTTAAGTTTTTTATTTTTCTCTTTTAACTTACCCTCTACTATCTCTTTACCTTTTAGATAATTATCTCCATTTATACCAAATCGTTGAAATCCAAAATAATTTGCCATACCAGAATTGCTTATTTGTTCTAGTGCTGATTCTATTTTTATTTTATGTATATTTTGTACCCGTTTTAATCTAATAAAAAATTTATTGCCTTTTAAGTGTCCCATTTTTATTTTATTGTTATGGTATGTTGTATCTAAAATTTTAATTTTATCATGAGTAAATATAGATAATTTTTCTTCATATTTTCTATGTATTGAGATATATTGTATTGTCATTGCATTTTTATCTTTAAGACCTGCATAGCCTATATCTCTTGATCTACAACCTACAAATGCTGAAATATCATTTAACATATCCCAAGTTGTAAGATCTTTTTTTCTTATTTTTAAAATCAAATGTTCACCACTATTTGAAAATTCATATAATGGTATCTCTGTAACAACAAAATCAGACACACTTTGTTTAAAGTATATATCTATTTTGCTATGGTTTAAGTAATATTGTTTTTTCATATTTGCATTATAGCTTATAAAAAATTAAAATATTATTTTAATGAAAAAGATTTATAATAATTTCTAGGTCAATATTATGAAATTAATTGTCAAGTATAAAAATATATAAAATATTAAGTAGAAATATATAAATATTTGTATAAAATAAGGAATACACTCCTAAAAAGGTAAATAAAAATGAAATCTATTCTATTAGAAGACAATCCCCATTGGATAAATCAAAGTTGTTACGATAGTTTTATCCCAAGAGAAATATTAAAAAATGCTATAGAGTTTTTACAAACTAAAGAGATATTAGCTCTCATTGGTGCAAGAAGAGTAGGAAAGAGTACAATAGCTAAACTACTTATAAAAGAACTTTTAAAAACAACTCAAGCTAATAATATATTTTTTATAAATCTTGAAAAGCCAGAATTTATACCATATAAAAATGATGCAGCTTATCTTAATAATATATTTGATGAGTATTTAAAAATAGCAAATCCAAATACCAAAGAAAAAATATACTTTTTTATAGATGAAGTTCAAATATTTAATAATTGGGAAGTATTTGTAAAATCAAAATATGAAAATAGCAATATCAAGTTTATAATTACTGGATCAAACTCATCATTGCTTAGATCAAACTATGCAACAGTTCTAACAGGGCGAGTACTAAAGCTTCAAGTATATAGTTTTAATTTCAGTGAATTTCTAACTTTTAAAAATATAAAACATAATACAGTATTAGAACAAGTATCAAACAAAATAGAAATTGCACGAGCAAAAGATGAATACCTTAAATGGGGTGGATATTATAGTGTTATTTCAAATAAAAATGAGATGATAAAAAAAGAACAACTAAAAAATATTGCAGAAGATATAATACTAAAAGATATAGTTCCAAGATACAAAATAAAAAACTCATCAGTGATAAAAGATCTGTTTTATTATGTAGTATCAAATGCTACAACTACATTAAATTATTCTAGTTTAGCAAAGAAGTTAAATATAGATGCAAAAATGATAAAAGAGTATATTGAATATTTTGAAGATAATTTTTTAGTAGCTACTATTTCTAATTATCATACTAAATTAACTCAACAATTAAAATCTGCAAAAAAATTATATATTACAGATAATGGTTTTTTAAATTTAGGGATCAATAGAAGTCCAAATATTGGAAATAGTTTGGAAAATTTTGTATTTAATGTATTATTACAAAAAGATAAACAATTAACTTATATAAATGATAAATATGAGATTGACTTTAAAACAAATGATACACTATATCAAGTTTCTTATAATATAGAAAATGAAAAGACATTAAAAAGAGAATTAAATAGTTTTAAATATTTTTGTAATACAACGGAAAATTGTAAACTTATTACATATAATACTACAGATAAAATTGATAATATAGAAATTGAAAGTTTTGAAGAATTTATCTTTAATGGACATTATAATTGAATCCATTTCCAAGAAGCAATAATATAACCACAGGAAGAACAATTTTAGTACCAATATTTAAGTTTTTCATAGTATTACCTTATAATTTATATAATCTATAACTATAAATATATAAATTTTT
>JAMOPZ010000027.1 GCA_027064245.1 Campylobacterales bacterium | reverse complement strand
GGTTAATTTTGTAAAGTTACAAGTCATAAGATCAGAATTTGTATGTTTATGTTCATAAAAATCTTCTATATCTTTTAACATCCCTTTTTGAATAGCCAAATCATACAAAGGAGACCCAGGATATGGAGTTACAGGTCTTATAGTTCTCATTTGAGCACCATCATCATATTTTAATAAAAACTCAACACCTTTCATAAGTGTCTCTCGTGTTTCATCGATATTACCAAAAATTATATTATACCCAGGACTAATATCAGCTTTTAAAGTTTCTATAATACCATTTTCGATCTGCTTTGTTGTTAATACTTTATTCATATTTTGTAAAATTTGATCATCGTAAGCTTCTATACCATAGTTTATAAATACACATCCAGCTTTTTTCATAAGATTTAAAACTTTTGGTTTTGCATAATTTAACCTACCATTACAATCCCATTGTATATTTAAATTTGCTTTTATCATATCTTCACATAAACTCATAGTTCGCCCAATAGATGACATAAGAAGTTCATCTGAAAATGCTATATAAGTGATACGATAATTTTTTTGAAGATATTTGATCTCCTCTATTATAGACTCATTACTTCTACCTCTAAATCCTTTATCCATTCTATAACAAAAATTACAAGTAAAAGTACACCCTCTTCCACTAAGCACTGGCATAATAAAATCTGTTCTAGCACAATTTGGCATACGAAGTAATCTATAATGAGGTATATTAAACTTATGATATGCAGGCATTGGTATTGAATCAACATCCTCAATTAGAGGTCTTCCAGGATTTACAAATACTTTATTATCAACTCTATAAGCTATACCCAAAACTGTTTTTAAATCTTTTTTCTCTTTTAAATGATCTAAAAGATCTATTACAGTATTTTCACCCTCACCCATAACTAATGCATCTGCTTGAAGTTTAGTCAAAAAATACTCAGGTGCTGGTGTTGGACCAAATCCACCTATTACATAAAATGGTCGTTGTTTTGAAGCATTTATAGCTTGAGATATTTTTATAGCTTTTCTATACTCATAATACCCACCAATAAAACTAAGTCCTACCATATCGTAGTATTCATTATCTAAATATTGTGTTAAATGTTCATCTGGATAATGATGTATATCTTGCTCATATATATCTACATCATGACCAAATTTTAATAATGTAGCAGTAATATAAGCAGTCCCTTGTGGAAACCACTGCACAAAAGACTCATTGTCATATGTTATTAAAAGTATTCTCATTTAATTTACCCCTATTTCTAATCTTCTTATAATATCTAAAAACTATTAATCTAGTATTAAGAAAGTATTTAAATAACTCTTCATATCATCTATAAAATTATTTAAAATTTTATTTTTCTTTTTTTGAAACTGTTTTGTATTAAAAAGATCATGTACAAAAGTACCTTTTATATTATTTTTTTGATAATAAAGTGGATATTTTTTACTTATGCCATGATGTATTTCAAAACCATCTGATCTTTTTTTAAATATTTTATAAGTTTGTTTTTTTAATACTTTTTTCTTTTTAAATATTATAATATCATCTATAAAACCTAAAGCTTTTATAGATGTAGGTTTATCTACTTCTATGCAGTTATTATCAACAATTTTTTTAAACATCATCTGATAACCACCACAAATACCCAAAATATTTGTTTTTGTTTTTTTTAGTTGTTTAAAAAGTCCTGTTCTTTTAAGCCATAATAAATCTTTTATTACCAATTTACTCCCTGGCAAAATTATAAGATCATATCTATTTAAAGATATATTAGAATCTATAAACTCAACACATATTTTCTTATCTAATATAAGTGGTTCAAAATCATTATAATTACTCATATATGGGTAGTTTATAATAGCTACCTTTTTCTTAGCTTTTTTACAATTTTGAGTAAAATTTTTAATACTTGCACTATCTTCAAAACCTAAATTAAATGGTTTATATGGTAGTACACCTAAAACAGGTATTTTAAATTTTTTTTCTATAATTTTTACCCCATTATCAAATAAACTCATATCTCCTTGAAATTTATTTATAATTACCCCTATAACATTTTTTCTTAAATCTTTTGGTAAAAGATTATATACCCCCCAAATAGATGCAAATACCCCACCTTTTTGTATATCTGCTACAAGTATGATTTTCGTCTTAAAATAGCGTGCTACAAAAATATTTGATAGATCCTTATCCATTAAATTTAACTCTACAGGAGATCCAGCACCCTCACATACTACACAATCATATCTTTTATCAAGATATTTAAAAGCTTTTATAACAGATGGTTTTAAAGTATCAAGATCTCTATAATACTCCCTTACATCTTTTGTTTGTATCACTTTTCCATTTACTATTAATGATGCATTACTATTGCGACCAGATTTTAATAAAATAGGATTAAGATGATATGATGTTTTTATACCTAAAACAGATGCTTGAAAATACTGAGCTATTGCTATTTCACTATTATCATCACATACATGAGAATTATTTGATACATTTTGAGCTTTAAATGGGGCTATACTGTAGCCTTTTTCTTGTAATATTTTTGCTATTATAAAAGTAATTGTTGATTTTCCAGCATCACTATTTGTGCCAAAGATTGAGATATTTTTCATAAAGAATTATATCATAGAGTAGTTTAAAAAATAATACTCTTAAAATATTTTAAGAGTATTATAAAAAATTATTTTCTTTTAGATAAGTATAAACCTATTACTTGAAGTTTTTTACCTTTTATATTTCCACAAATTTGTGATTCTTTTAAAAATGCTTTAGCCTGTGCTGTTGATGTAAAATGTTTATCTGTTTTTTTACACATTTTATTATACATCATACCACCTTTTTTAGCCATCATTGCTTGTTTCTTTTTAATCATTGCTAACTCTTTTGCTTGACGAGCTTTTACAAGATTAATCACAGCATCAAATCTCATAATTTTTCCACCATTTTCTTTTTGGAATTTTTGTGCTGCTGCTTTTGTACCAAATGCATATTTACTTACCATACTCATAGTTCCTGGTTTTTTACTACCTACTACAAAATAAGCATCTTTTGATGGAATAAATTTTAAAGTAGTATTATCTACAACTTTAAAGTTTGACATCTCTTTACCATTTATAACCATATCTTCAACTAAACAAGTTACAGAACAATACTGATCATGTTTATGATCATGATCTGCTGCATGATTTGTACGATAAAACATAGGTAAAGTCATACCACATACACTACAATACATCTTTTCATTTCCACTTTTTAATAAAGTAGCTTTTTTTATAGGTACTGCTCTGTAATTTTTCATCTGCATAGCACTTAACCCAACACTTAATATTAGTAAACTAATAAGTAATTTTTTCATTTATCTCTCCTATTGATTTTTAGTATTATATCAAAAAATTGTGAATTAATCGTGAATTGAAAAAAATATACAGATATTTTATAAATTTATTTAAACTGAATTATAACTTAAACTAATATATCTCTAAAGCTTTTTTTACACAAGACTCAAGTGAAGTTGTATCTGAAATAGTATAATTTATATATGATGGAAAATATTTAGCTGTAGTTTTTCCTATACTTATAGCCTTAAAACTATCATCCCATATAAAATTCTTCAAAAAACATTCTATTGTAGATGGAGAAGAAAATATAAATATAGAGTTTTTAGGTAAAGTAGGTTTATTTTTATATATTTTACAATCAGATTGATATACCACAACCTCATCACAAACTATATCATTGGTATTTAATCTATGCACAAGTGATGATACCACTTTTGAACCTCTAAGATACAATACTTTTTTATTTTTTAACAAAGGTATAAGCTCTTGTGCAAATAGATCTCCATGATTTGTAATACCTGTAAAAGCTAGATTTCCATCAAGATTATTTATAATCTGTGCTGTTTTAGGAGCTATTGCATATGATGGTATTGTCTTCCAACTATTATCATACAACTTATCCAATGCATAAAGAGCATTCTTAGATGTAAAAATCAAAGCATCATAAGATAAAAAATTTATTGTTTGTTTTAAAAAATTTATTTGAAGTGTTGGTAGATTTGTAGCACCATTGACTTTTTTATCACTTAATATATAGATCATTATTAAAAAATAAAAAAATCAACTAAAAGTCACAAAATACTTGTGACTTTTAAAAAATTGACTATTTTCCGATTGTTTGTGCAGCAGCTTTTAAATCTGCATCACTATATTTAGCAACTTGACCT
>JAMOPZ010000026.1 GCA_027064245.1 Campylobacterales bacterium | reverse complement strand
TCTGAATAATAATAATAATAATAATAATAATAATAATAATAATAATAATAATAAAGTTGTTCTTGATAATGCTTCTCAACTAACTAAAAAGTTAAATATTTTATTTATAGATATGAATAAAAATACTAAAAACAAGCTAGCTTCTATAGAATCTATAAAAGTACCAAAAGGTTCAAAAAACTTTATCGAAATAAAATCACTAGCAACTTCCAATAACCTTGCTTCTAAAGAGATACAAAAAATTGTAGAATATATTCAAGCAGAACATTTAAAAACCCTTACTATGGTAAAAAAAGAAAGAGAAAGCAGAGAAAAAACAATTACAAAACAAATAAAAAAAACTTTTACAAATATTAATAATTTCAATAGAAATGATATATCAGCAATAGAGATGATAGAACTTCTAAGAATCAAAGAAAAAATTGACAGTATGACACTTGAACAAAACAATATAAAAAACTTACTAGCACCACATAACTATAAAAACACTCAAGTTATCGGTGAAATAATCACTAATGATTATCCAGTAAAACCAAAGAAAAAACTGATAGTTGCTGTTGCCTTTGTAACAGGGTTTATACTTAGTATATTTTTGGTTTTCTTTTTGGAGTTTATTGGGAAGAATGAAGAGGGAGCAAACTAATGAAAATACTAGTAACAGGAACGGCAGGTTTTATAGGTAGTCACTTAGCTATAAAGCTTTTAAATAGAGGTGATGAAGTTGTAGGGCTTGATAATATTAACGACTATTATGACCAAAATGTTAAGTATGGACGACTTCAAAGAGGTGGGATTATCAACAGCCTTGAAGAGGGTAAAGACATAGAGTTCAACAAACTTCTTGTTTCTAAAACAAACCCGAACTATAAATTTATAAGAATGAATCTAGAAGACAAAGAGGCTATGGATGAGCTTTTCAAAACTCAAAAGTTTGATGCAGTGGTTAATCTTGCGGCACAAGCAGGGGTAAGATACTCTCTCACAAACCCAGATGCTTATATGGGGAGTAATATCATAGGATTTATGAACATACTAGAATGTTGTCGTCATAATGATGTTAAAAACCTCTCTTACGCAAGTAGCTCTAGTGTGTATGGCTCAAACACAAAACTACCTTTTACAACTGAGGACAATGTTGACCACCCTATTTCACTTTATGCAGCAAGTAAAAAATCAAATGAACTTATGGCACATACATACTCTCACCTTTTTGGAATTAGTACTACTGGACTTAGATTTTTTACAGTATATGGACCATGGGGAAGACCAGACATGGCACTCTTTCTTTTCACAAAAGCAGCACTTGAGGGTAAGACTATAGATGTGTTTAACAATGGTGATATGTTAAGAGACTTTACATATATAGATGACATAGTAGAGGGAATTGTAAGAGTTATAGACAACCCAAGAACTACAACCCCTCCCTATAAAGTTTATAACATAGGAAATAACAACCCAGTAAAACTTATGGACTTCATAACTGCAATAGAAAATAAGTTAGGTAAAACGATAGAAAAAAACTTCATGCCATTACAAGCAGGCGATGTACCAGCTACTTATGCAGATGTAACAGACTTAGTAAACGACTTAGGATACAAACCAGAAACACCTGTGCAAGAGGGTATTAACAAGTTTGTAGATTGGTACTTAGAGTTTTTCAAGTATGATAAAGAAGGGAATAAGCTAAATGGATAAAATATGTATAATAGGTCTAGGCTATGTAGGGTTACCACTTGCTCACGCTTTTAGTAGTAAGTATGAAGTAGTAGGACTAGATATATACCAAACAAGAATAGATGAACTAAACCGTGCTTATGATAGAACTCTAGAACTAGATGAGTCACAACTCAAAGAAGCTCTTGACAATAAGATTAAATTTACAGCAAATACAGAAGATATAAAAGATTGTAATATATATATAGTTACAGTACCAACTCCAATAGATAAAAACAAAAGACCAGACTTAACACCCTTAATAAAAGCAAGTGAAACCATAGGAAAAGTACTCAAAAAAGATGATATAGTAATCTATGAATCTACAGTATACCCAGGAGCAACAGAAGAAGAATGTGTTCCTGTACTTGAAAAATTCAGTAGACTAAAATATATTTCACACTCAAGTCATTGCGAGGAACGAAGCAATCTAAAAAACAAAGCAATCTCAAACGGCTTCTACTGTGGCTACTCCCCAGAACGAATCAACCCCGGAGATAAAGAACATACCGTAACAAAAATACTAAAAGTCACAGCAGGCTCTACTCCTGAGATAGGAAAAAAAGTAGATGAACTTTACGCAAGTATCATAACAGCTGGAACACACTTAGCACCTACTATAAAAGTAGCAGAAGCAGCAAAAGTAATAGAAAACTCTCAAAGAGATATAAACATAGCATTTGTAAATGAACTTGCTATTATTTTTAATAAACTAGATATAGATACAAATGCAGTACTAGAAGCAGCAGGAACAAAATGGAACTTTTTACCATTTAAGCCAGGTCTTGTAGGTGGACATTGTATAGGTGTAGATCCATATTACCTTACTCATAAAGCTCAGCAAGTAGGATACAATCCTGAGATTATATTAGCAGGAAGACGACTAAATGATAATATGGGAATATATGTAGCAAATCAAGTTATAAAGCTTATGATTAAAAAAGGTTATAAGATAGAAGGTTCTAAAGTATTAATTCTTGGAATTACTTTTAAAGAGAATTGCCCAGATATAAGAAATAGTAGAGTTATAGATGTGATTGAAGAACTTCAAGAGTTTGGATGTGATATAACTGTATCTGATTATTGGGCAGATGCTGACGAGGTAAAACGAGAGTATAATTTAGACTTAAATAATAATGTGAATTATGATGACTATGAAGCTGTAGTTTTAGCTGTCGCTCATGATAAATTTAGAGATATTAAGCTTGATAATCCTAATCAGATTGTTTATGATATTAAATCTATTTTAGATAATAGTGATGGTAGACTTTAATTGAAACAAGTATATTATAAAATATGGACGTTACTTACTAAAAGTGAGAAGAAAAAAGCAATATTATTGCTCTTTTTGATGATATTAATGTCATTCTTAGAGGTTTTAGGTGTAGGATCAATTATGCCATTTTTAGCAGTATTAGGTAATCCTAATACTATACAAACAAATGATTATTTAAATATGGTATATGTATTCCTAGATTTTAAAGATTCAAATTCATTCTTAATATTCTTAGGTGGATTTGCTCTTATAATGCTTTTTTCTAGTGCATTTTTAAAGAGTATAACAAGCTATGCAAAATTTCGTTTTTCTAATTTAAGAAGACATAGCCTAGGAAGAAAACTATTACTTAAATATTTACAACAATCGTATAGCTTTTTTCTATCTCGAAACAGTAGTGAAATAAGTAAAACAATTTTATCAGAAACAGATTTGGCTATAAATCAAGCAATATTACCAGCTTTAAATCTTATTACTTATTCCTTATTGTCAATCTCTTTATTAACTTTTTTAATAATTATAGATCCATTTCTAGCTTTTATTCTTGCAAGTATATTTGGTGGTTTCTATACTATAATGTATCTTACAATACGAAAATATATTGGCAAGATTGGTAAGAAAATGACACAGGCTAATGCAGAAAGATATAAAATAACTTCAGAAACTATTGGAGGAATTAAAGATATAAAAATTTTAGGAAGAGAAAATATATATTTAGAAAATTTTATAAAGCCTTCTTATGAGTTTTCACATTATACCTCTATAAATCAAACACTTTCAGAAATACCACAATTTTTAGTTGAAGTTATATCATTTGGTGCACTCCTATCTATGTCAATATATACACTATCAAATGATGGAACAGATATAGGAACAATATTGCCTGTATTAGGACTTTATGCTTTAGGAGCACTTAAACTTAAACCTGCGGTAAATCATATATATAAATCTCTAGCTACTATGAAATTTGGTATCTCCGCTTTAGATAATATTATAAAAGATATGTCATTAAAAGACGTACAGCTAGATATTAATAACAATAATAAAAGATTAAAAATAAGAGATACACTAAGTCTTAAAAATATTTTTTTTAATTATGACAATACTACCTCAAAGGCACTTGAAAATATTAATCTTAATGTACAAATAAATACTACAGTAGGCATTATTGGGACTACGGGAGCAGGTAAAAGTACACTTGTTGATTTAATATTATGTTTGCTAACTCCAATAAAAGGACAATTACTAATAGATAATAATGAAATAAAGAATAATCAAATAAGATTATGGCAAAACTCTATAGGTTATGTACCTCAAACTATATTTTTATCTGATGATAGTATATATAGTAATATTGCATTTGGAATAAATAAAGATGAGATTAATATAGAAAAAGTTAAAGAAGTTGCAATTATGGCACAAGTGAATGAATTTGTATTGAAACTAAATGATGGATATAATACTATAATTGGGGAAAGAGGAGTTAAACTATCTGGAGGTCAACGACAAAGGTTGGGTATAGCAAGAGCATTATATAATGATCCAGAATTATTAATATTAGATGAAGCAACAAGTGCTCTTGACAATAATACGGAGAAAGAAGTAATGAAGGCTATTGATAATATGAATGGGAAAAAAACTATTATTATTATTGCTCATAGATTATCAACAATAGAAAGATGTGATATGATAGTAACTTTAGAAAATGGTAAAATAGTAAATACTGAAAATAATGAAAAGTTATCTAGTGAATAAATATAATTATTTAATAGTAGGTTCTGGAATAATTGGTATGACAATAGCATATGAACTTTTAGAAAAGAATAAAAATCTTAAAATAGCAATAATTGATAAAGAAGAAGATGTTGCAAAACATGCAAGTGGTAGGAATAGTGGAGTATTGCATGCAGGATTTTATTATAGTGCAGATAGTTTAAAAGCTAAATTTACTGTTGATGGTAATAAGCTAATGAAACAATTTTGTAAAAATAACAATATATTTGTCAATGAAACAGAAAAAATTGTTGTAGCAAATAATGAAATTGAACTAAAAGGTATTTACGAACTTCAAAAAAGAGCGGAAGTTAATGGTGTACAAACATCAATTATCGATGAGGATGAGGTATGCAAAATTGATTCAAATATTAAAACATATAAAAAGGCACTATATTCTCCAACTACGGCAAGTGTAGATCCTATAGAAGTTTGCTTAAAATTAAAAGAAGTATTAAAATTAAAAGATGTTGAGTTTTATTTTAATACAAGTTTTAAAGAGTGTCATTTAGAGTATGAATATATGATAAATGCATCAGGTGCTTATGCAGATAAAATAGCAAAACAGTTTGGTTTAGCACAAGATTATACTATGCTTCCTTTTAAAGGGATATATTTAAAATATCTAGAAAATAAAACAGATATAAAAACCAATATTTATCCAGTACCAAATCTTTCAAATCCATTTTTGGGTGTTCACTATACTGTAACAGTTGATGGAAGTATAAAAATAGGGCCTACAGCAATTCCTGCTTTTTGGAGAGAAAATTATAAAGGACTAGATAATTTTAACTTTTCTGAAATGATAGAAATACTATACTATGAAGCAAAACTATTTATATTAAATTCATTTAATTTTAGAGACTTAGCTTTTAGTGAAGTTAAAAATTATAGTAATAAAATCTTTATTCAAAAAGCAAAAAATATGGTTAAAAAAATTGGAAATAATTTTAAGCCAATACCTGCTGGAATTAGAGCACAACTTTTAAATACAAAAACAAATGAATTAATTCAAGATTTTGTAGTAGAGCATACAAAAGATTCAACTCATATATTAAATGCAGTTAGTCCAGCCTTTACATGTAGTTTTGCATTTGCAAAATATATTGTAGATGAAATAGATAAAAATAAAAAGGAAAATAAATGAAAAAAGTATTAGTAACTGGCGGAGCAGGTTATATTGGAAGTGTATTGGTTAGGTTATTGTTAGATAATGGATATCATGTAAGAGTATTAGATAATTTATCTTTTGGTGGTGAAGCTATAGTTGAATTATTAAATAATAATAATTTTGAATTTGTAAAAGGTGATATTAGAAATAAAGATGATTTAAAAGTTGCTATGAAAGATATTGAATATGTTGCTCATTTAGCTTCAATTGTTGGTGACCCTGCATGTGCAGTCAATCCAGAAGTGACAAAAGATATAAATTTAAATGGTGCAAAATTAACTTATGAAGTTGCAAATGAGATGGGAATTAAGAAATTTGTTTTTGCATCTACTTGTAGTAATTATGGGAAGATGGAAGATTCTAGTGAATTTGTTAATGAAGATTCAGAGTTAAGACCAGTTTCTTTATATGCTGAAACTAAAGTTGGATTTGAACAATATCTTTTATCTCAAGATAATAATAATGTTGCAAAACCAACTTGCCTAAGATTTTCAACTGTTTATGGATTGTCTCCAAGAATTAGATTTGATTTAACTGTAAATGAATTTACAAAAGAATTAGCAATGGAAAGAGAATTAGTAATATTCGGTGAACAATTTTGGAGACCATATTGTCATGTGGTTGATTTATCAAGAGGTGTTATGGCAGTATTTGATGCAGATGCAAAAAAAGTAGCTTTTAATGTTTATAATGTAGGTGATACATCAGAAAATTATCAAAAACAAATGATAGTTGATGAAATAGTAAAACAATTACCTCAATCAAAAGTTAAATATGTAAAACGAGATGAAGATCCAAGAGATTATAGGGTGTCATTTGAAAAAATAAAAGAAGAATTGGGTTTTGAAATTACAAAAACTGTTCCAGATGGAATAAAAGATTTTATAAAGATTGTACAAGAAGGATTTATTAATGATCCTGATAGTTCAAAGTATAAGAATGTATAAAAAATTAGTAAACTTTATCCAAGATATTTATAAAACTAAAGAGTTTATACCTTTACATGAACCTAGATTTCAAGGTAATGAAAAAAAATATTTAAATGATTGTATAGATTCTACTTTTGTATCTTCAGTTGGTAAATATGTAGATATGTTTGAAGAACAGTTTGCTAAAAAAGTAGGCTCAAAATATGCAATAGCAACAGTAAATGGTACAAGTGCTTTACATATATCTTTGATTTTATCTGATGTAACTCAAGATGATGAAGTGATAACTCAACCACTTACATTTGTAGCTACTTGTAATGCTATAGAATATATTGGAGCAAAATCTATATTTGTAGATGTTGATTTAGATACGATGGGATTGAGTCCAAAAGCACTTAAAAGTTTTTTAGAATTAAATTGTGAAGTAAAGAATAATAAATGTATAAATAAAACTACAAAAAAGATTATCAAAGCTTGTGTGCCTATGCATACATTTGGGCATAGTTGTAAAATACAAGAGATAAAAGATATTTGTGATACTTGGTGTATAGTTTTAGTTGAAGATAGTGCAGAGAGTTTAGGAACTACTTACAACGATAAACATACTGGAACTTTTGGAAAACTTGGAGCTTTTAGTTTCAATGGAAATAAAATCATTACAAGTGGTGGTGGTGGAGTTATCGTTACTGATGATGAAAACTTAGCTAAAAGAGCAAAGTATCTAACTACAACAGCAAAAGTACCTCATAAATGGGAATATGTTCATGATGAAGTAGCATACAACTATCGTATGCCAAACCTTAATGCTTCACTTCTTGTGGCTCAACTTGAACAACTAGAAATTTTTATAGAAAATAAAAGAAATTTAGCTTCAAAATATGAAGAGTTTTTTAAAGATGATGAAAATATAGATTTTATAAAAGAACAAAAAAACACTAAATCAAGCTATTGGTTACAAGCAGTTATTGTTAAAGATGTACAAAAAAGAGATGAGTTTTTAGACTATACAAATAAAAATGGAATTATGACAAGACCAATTTGGAAGCTTATGAATGAGTTGGATATGTTTAAAGATTGTCAATGTGGGGATTTAACAAATTCTAAATATTTGGAACAAAGAGTTGTGAATATTTCAAGTAGTGTGGTGATGTAATGAAAGATATACTTTTAATTGGTGGTGGTGGACATTGTAAGTCTGTGATTGATGTTATTGAACTTGAAAATAAATATAATATTGTAGGCATTGTAGATAAAAAAGAGTTGATTAGTAAAGAGATATTGGGATATAAAGTTATAGGTTGTGATGATGATTTGGCTGAACTATTTAAAAAATATAAATTTGCAGTAGTTACAGTAGGGCAAATAAAATCAAATACTTTAAGAGTTAAGCTTTTTAATTTACTTAAAGATATAGGTTATAGCTTACCAACAATTATCTCGCCTTTAGCATATGTATCTAAACATACTATTATAGATGAAAGTTCGGTTGTATTACATCATGCTTTGATTAATGCAGGTGCAAAAGTTTGTAAAAATTGTATAATCAATTCAAAAGTACTTATAGAACACGATGTAGTTATAGAAGATAATTGTCATATAAGTACAGGTGCTATTATAAATGGTGGTACCGTAGTAAAAGAGAATACTTTTGTAGGAAGTAATGCAACAACAAAAGAGTATATAGAAATTAAGGGTTTTATAAAAGCTGGAGAGTTAAAAAAATGAATAAAAGAATAGCTTTTTTAACAACAATATTTCCTATGAAAGTTGAATATTTATATGATTTTTTTAATTCACTTGAAAAACAAACATATAAAAACTTTGATATTATTGTAGTTAATGATGGTTATGAGAATTTTAAACTAATAATAGATAAATATAATACATTAGATATTATAGAAGTAAAATATTCAAATACAATAGCTAAGAATAGAGAATATGGTATAAGTTATATTATTGAAAATGATTATAATATTTTAATTTTTGGGGATAGTGATGATTATTTTAAGGAAAATAGAATAGAAAAATCTGTAGAACTCTTAAATAGTTATGATATTGTAGTAAATGATTTGTCATTATTTGATGAAGATAGCATTTATATAAATAAATATATTTCAAATAGAATTGAAAATAAAACCGAAATAAATTTTAAATTTATTGAAGATAAAAATATATTTGGTTTATCTAATACAGCATTAAATATGAATATTTTAGAAAAAATAGAGTTTAATAAAGATTTAGTAGCTGTTGATTGGTTTTTATATAAAAGTTTATTAAAATTAAAATATAGTGCTATTTTTACAAATGAAACAGAAACATATTATAGACAATATGAAAATAATACTATTGGATTAGATATACAAAATGGGATTTATCCATTATGGTGGGAAGATATAAATAATATAAAGGAAAGTAATTAATATGAAAATACAATTAACAGATAAAAAAGAGGTTTTTAATTTTTGTGAACCATATATAATAGCAGAAATAGGTGCTAATCATAATGGTGATATGAATCTTGCAAAAAAAATGATAGATTCAGCCATAGAATGTGGATGTGATGCTGTAAAATTTCAATCATGGAATAATAATAGTTTAATAGCTAAAGAAGAATATGAAGCTAATACTGTATATACAGATTGTAAAAAGAAGCATTTTGGATCTCTTGAAGAGATGGTTGATAAATATTACTTAAGAAAAGAACAACATTTTGAATTGAGAGATTATTGTATTGAAAAAGGAGTTGATTTCAACTCCACCCCATTTAGTAAAGATGAAGTTGATTTACTTAATGAACTGGGAGTTGAATATTACAAAGTTGCATCTATGGATATAAATAATATACCTCTATTAAAATATATGGCAAAGTTTAATAAGCCTATAGTTTTATCAACTGGTATGGCTACAATGGGAGAAATTGAAAATGCAATTCATACAATAGAAAAAGAAGGAAATACAAATATTGTTATTTTGCATTGTATAGCAATATATCCTCCTGAAACTAAAGATATTCATCTAAATAATATAAAAATGCTTCAAGATTCATTTGGATACCCTGTAGGATTTTCAGACCATAGTATTGGTTATTCTATACCTTTAGCATCTGTCGCATTGGGTGCTTGTATAATTGAAAAACATTTTACAACAGATAAAGATTTGGAAGGATGGGATCATAAAATTTCTGCAAACCCTCAAGAGATGAAAATAATAGTAAATGAATCAAAAACAATTTCTATAGCAATGGGTAATTTAAAAAGAGTAGTTTCTCAAGCAGAAGAGGAAAAGAAAATAAAATTTAGACGAAGTATAGTTATAAATAAAAATATGAAAAAGAATGAAATTATTACAGAAAATGATTTAGAATTTAAAAGACCAGGGACAGGCTTTTCTCCAGATGAAGCTAAATATATAATTGGTAAGAGAATATCTAAAGATTTATCTAATGACCATATCATAACTAAAGAAGATATAGTTTAGTTATGATTGCTATTATCCCTGCACGAGGTGGTTCAAAAGGTTTACCAGGTAAAAACATAAAAGAATTACTTGGAAAGCCTATGATCACTTATACTATAGAAGAAGCTTTAAAATCTAAATATATTACAGATGTAATTATATCTACAGACTGTAAAGAGATAGAAGAAGTTGCTGTAAAATATGGTGCAAAGAGTTTATTTTTACGACCTGATTATTTAGCAACAGATAGTGCAAAGGCTATTGATAATTATGTATATACTGTTGATAGATTAAATCAAGAGTTTGATTATAGTATAGAAGAGTTTATAGTATTACAGCCAACATCACCACTTAGAATAGTTGATGATATTGATAATGCTGTTAAACTTTTCATAGAAAAGAAAGCTGATAGTGTTATAAGCTATACAGAAGAACATCATCCTGTAGAATGGCATAAATATATAACAGATGATGGGAAATTTGAAAATATCTTTGAAGAAAAACTATTGAATAGACAAGATATGAAACCAAGCTATTTTCCAAATGGTTCAATTTTTATATTTAAATATGCTTTGCTTAAAGAAGAAAAATATTTTAATGATAAATCGTATGCATATATAATGCCAAGATTCAGGTCTATAGATGTAGATACAATAGAAGATTTTAAATATATAGAGTTTTTAATGTTAGGACAAAACAATGAATAAATTAGTTTTAAATAATACTACAAAGTTTGATGATGCTATAAAATTACTAGATAAAAATGGTAATGGTGTTTTACCTGTAGTTGATGACAAAAATACTTTTATTGGACTTATAACTGATGGTGATATAAGAAAAGCTATCTTAAATAAAAATTTAGATTTAGAACATATAATAAACAAAGACCCTTACAAAGTAAACATAAATTCTTCTGAAAACTATATTATTAATTTTGCAAAAAAGATACAAAGAAGACATTTGCCAATAGTAGATAATGATAATAATTTTATCAAAATATTCACTTTAGATGAAATAGAATTTAATCTTAAGCCAAACTGGGTTGTTATTATGGCAGGTGGATTAGGTACAAGACTTGGTGAACTTACAAAAGATACTCCAAAGCCTATGTTAAAAGTTGGTGAAAAACCGATGATTGAACATATAATGGATATGTTTGTATCACATGGATTTACTAAGTTTATGTTAAGTGTGAACTATAAAGCTGATGTAATAAAAGACCATTTTAAAGATGGTAGTGATTTTGGAATAGAGATTAAATATCTTGAAGAAGATAAAAGACTAGGTACTGGCGGTGCATTGAGTTTAATAGATTTTAAATTAACTGAACCATTCTTTGTAATAAATGGAGATGTTTTAGCTTCTATAGATTATGAAAAGCTTTTAGACTTTCATAATAGTGAAAAAGCTGATGCTACTATGTGTATAAGAAAAGATAGCTATCAAGTACCATATGGTGTTATAAAAGTTGATGATAATAATAATATTATAAATATGGTAGAAAAACCAACTAATTCTTTTTTTATTAATGCAGGTATCTATATGCTAAATCCAGAAGTCTTAGATTATATTCCTAAAGATGAATATTTTGGTATGCCTAGTGTATTTGAATTAATGAATAAAGACAATAAAAAGACTAAAAGTTTTGAACTGAATGATTATTGGATTGATATGGGTAAGCCTAGTGATTATGATGCAATAAATAAAAGAATGGAGATAAGATGAAAAAAACAATTATGTTTACAATAGAACATAAAGAAAGAGAATTAATTCCTAAAATTTTTTTGGCATATAAATTAGCTTTAAAAGGCTTTAGAGTTTATATAGGAACTTCTTCTACAATAGACACAATAGCACATAAATTGAAACCATCTATATTTTTTCATAAAAGTAGTATGATTAAAAAGTCTGCCTATTATAAAAGTTTAGGTCATAAGTTTATTTATATGGATGAGGAAGGTGGCATTACAACACCTAGATCAAATACAGAATTATTTTGTCAAGATAGATATATGTATATAAGTAAAGATAAAAGTGATGCTATTCTTTTGCCAGGTAAAAGATTTATGAAGTGTGTGAAAAATATGACAAATACAAATGGTATTGAGCTTTATGAAACAGGATGGCCACGAGTAGATTTATGGCAAAGTAAATATAAATATTTACATGATGAAAATATACAATCTCTAAAGTCTAAATATGGAAGCTATTATTTATTAATTACAAGTTTTGGTATGACAAATAAAAAAACTTATGAGGAAAGAATGAAACATAAATTTCCATACTATAAAAAACTATACAAACATAAATATCATGCTTTATTAAATTATATAGAGCTTATAAATGATTTATCAAAATTAATGAATAATGATGAAAAACTTATTATTCGACCACATCCAAGTGAAAGCTTAGATGATTGGAAAAGTATAACAAAAAAATTTGACAATGTAGTTGTAGTAAGAGATGGTGATATTACGCCATGGATACTTGCATCAGAAAGTATAGTGCAGTATGGTTCAACAACTGCAACACAAGCTTCATTAAATGGAATTAATTGTATTCAATACAAGGTAGATAAACAAGATGGCATAACAGATACAGCATCTTTTGAGCTTTGCCAAGATGCTAATACAGCAGAAGAAGTTTATAATATGCTACGAGTAAATAAAGGTAAGTTTGATAATCTTGTCTATGAAAGAGCAGTACAGTACCTAAAAGAAGAGATGGCATTTGATGAAAATGAGCTAGCAGTTGATAAAATTGTTAAAATATTAGAAGGTATTAAAAGAGAAAAAGTACAAAAACCTAACCTAAATATATGGGATGTATATTTAAAACCAGAACTTTCATATATTAGAAATATATATAAAACTTTATATTATAAAGTTAATAAACTAACAGTTACTAAGAAAACTGTTTTAGATAAAATACCAAATGGTATTACATCTAATGAAATTACTAATTATTTAAATATATTGAATAAAAATGATAAAAAAATATATAAATTGAATATAGAGCAAGTTTGTCGTAATTTAATATGTATAGAAAAAGGATAGATTATCAAAAATAAACTAAAAAAAACACTAATAGCAGTTGCTCCAAAGCTGTACTTTGCATTAAAAGCTTATAATGATTTAAAATATAAAGATTCTTTTATTATTTCAACAGGATATTATAAAAGTATGTTAGCAGAAAAACCTTTGGATAGTAATGGTTGTGAAATTCCATGGATGAATTATAATATAGTTAATTTTTTAAAAGAAAGATTTAAAAAAAATATGCTTTTATTTGAGTATGGAAGTGGTTTTTCTACTAAATTTTACTCTAAGTATGTTTTAAAAGTTACATCTGTAGAGCATGATAAAAAATGGTATGAAGTAATCTCTACTGATAAGCCTAAGAACTGTAAGATTATATATTCTAAGTATGATAATCAAATGATGGGGGGGGATTATTCAAAAATGATTTTAAATCAGAATGAAATTTTCAATGTAATAGTAGTTGACGGTAGAGATAGAGTAAACTGTATCAAAAATAGTATTAATGCCCTAGACAAAGATGGAATTGTTATATTGGATGACTCGTCTCGTGAAAAATATAAACCTGCCTTTGAATTTATGCAGTCAAATGGCTTTAAACAAATAACATTTTCTGGATTAAAGTCAAGTGGTAGAAAAGATGATTTTACAACTATTTTTTATAAAGAAGATAATTGTTTTGAAATATAATAATTAAAAAAAATAAGATAATTCTAGATGAGTTTAATTTAGGAATTATTTAAGTAAAATAATAGAGGAAATATGTATAAACAAAATAAAGACAAACCTTTTTTTTCAGTTGTAATACCAGTATATAATAAAGAACCACATATTGCAAGGTCTATTGATTCTATACTTGCACAAACTTTTGAAAACTTTGAATTAATTATTATATGTGATCCCTCAACAGATAATAGTAATATGGAAGTTCAGAAGTTTGATAATAAACAAATACAAATATTTTACCGTAATGAACCAGGTCCTGGAGGATATGCAGCAAGAAATTTAGGTATAAAGAAAGCCAAAGGCAATTGGGTAGCATTTTTAGATGCTGATGATGAATGGTATCCTAATCATTTGGAGAATTGTTTTAATTTAATTAAAAAATTTAGTAATTGTAATTTTTTAGCATCAGGATATACAATTATAGAAAATAGATTAGAAACCACAAATAATTTTTATAATAAATATAAAGACAATGGGCCTTTATCTTTAAGTTTTCAAGAATATTTAGAAGCAGAAATACAAGGATTTAGAGTTGCTTGGACATCAATCGCAGTTGTTAAAAGAGATATTTTTAAGGTAAGTGGAGATTTTCCTGCAGGTAAAGCAAAGAGAGGTGGTGATGTAGATACTTGGCTAAGAGTTGTAGAAGCAGCTCAAGGTATTGTATGGAGCAATCATTTAGGAGCAATTTATTATAGGGATTCGGTAAATATGGTTACTAAAAGTCAATCATTTTATGCACAAGTAGAGCGTGATACTGTAAAAGAAATGATTGCAAAATATTCAGATTCGAGGATTATTAAATTACTAAAAAAGTTTTCTAATAAAAGAACTCTTGGTGCATGGAGGGAAAATTTATTTTTAAATTTACCATCTTTTAGATTATATGATAAATTATATTATAGTACTTTAGATAAAAAAACTTTTTTATTATTGCTTTTGTCTTTTTTCCCTAGATATATTTTTATGAAAATTTATTATTTTTTAAGTAAATATAAATGAGTATAGATTTTATAAAAACTAATTTTCCATTATTGAAAATAGTATATAGATTTTTTAAAAGTCTACAAAAAACTATAAAACGAGGGAATAAATCAAGTGATTCTATAGAAAATAGTATCTTAATTACTTTAGATAATTATAAAAATGTTTTTTGTGGTTACTATGATCATTCACCCTTTTGCCCTATCGATGAAAATTTAATTTTACTTCATGCAACAAATGCAACAGCCTTTAAAAGTCCAAACTCAAAATATAAAGTTGATATTTGTCTAGTAAATATACAAACAGGTAAGATAGTGAAAAAACTTGGAACCACAGATTCATGGAATTGGCAACAAGGAGCTAGAGCTAACTGGATTGGAAGTACTGAGTATATTTATAATATCTATGATAAACAAAGTGACTCTTATAAATCTGTTGTAGGAGATATAAACTCTTCAAAACAAAAGATTTTACCATTATCTGTACAAGAGTATGATAATAATGGTAATATTTATAGTATTTCCTATGAAGCACTTGCTAAGCATAGACCTGACTATGGATATAAAAATAAAAAAATATTACAAGAAGTTTTAGATAATAATGCTATTATAAAATATAATATTAAGGCAGGAGAGCAAAATATATTGCTTCAAATATCTCAAATAAGAAACTTCACCCTATATACAGATGGTAAAAAACCAATCAATGATAAATTTAATCATCTTTTATGTTCACCATCTAGTAAATCAATAGTTTTTTTATATCGATATTTTATTAATGATTTAAGATATACAGATTTATATTTATTAGATTTAAACAAAAGAACATGGAAACGATTACTTGCAAATGCAGGAGTAAGTCACTACTGCTGGAAAGATGAAAATAATTTACTTTTTACTGGAAATATAAATAGTGTATTTGGCTACTATGAAATTGATATTACTACAACAGAAGTTAATATAGTAAAAGAATTTGAAGATGGCCACCCAACTATATCATCAGAAAATGAATTTATAACAGATAGTTATTCTGATAGTAAAGGATTTAGACATCTGTATCATGTAGATAAAAATAAAAAGTTTATTAAAGTTGCATCTTTTATAGAGCCATTATTGTTTCAAGGTGAAACAAGATGTGACTTACATCCTTCTTTGAGTACATCAAAAAAATATATACAAGTAGATATTGCTTTGAATAGTAATAAAAAGGCAGTAGCTATAATTAAAAATACAATGAATGAAATATGAAAACAATCATAGCTTTTTTGGATAAAGAATATCCTCCTAGTCATTCTTTTGTAGATGGTATGCTAGCAACTCAACTAGCAAAAGAAAAGGATATTAATGTAAGGCTATTAGTCTCAAAAAATGAAAATGTAACTAAAAAAGTATATAAGTATAAAAAATCTTCATGCTTACCAGTACTATTATCACGGAAAGGATTTAATAGGATTCTGAATTTTTTCATATCTACATGGTATCTACATTTACTACTAAATAGAGAGTATAAAAGAAGTAGTGAAGTTGTTTTATTTGTTAGAAATGATCCAATTTATCTTTTTGCCTGTGCTTTGATGAAGCAAAAAAATCAAAAGCTTATTTTTCAAAGTAGTTTTCCCCATGAAGAAGTTTCAGGTGGTATTGTAAAGAGACTGATAGCAAAAAAGCTTTATCAAATAAGTGCTTTTGGAATTGATGGACTTTTAACCGTAAGTCCCGCAGGGCTTAGACGAGTACAAAAAATATTTCCAAAAGTAAACAAAGGTAACTTTATACCACTTTTGGCCCAAGATGGTAATGATAATTTAGATAAGTTCGATGTAGGTGAAAAAGTACACTTTATCTATATAGGTTCACATGCAAAAGAGAGAAAACTAGAGTATATATTTCAAGCAATAGATAAAGCAATGCAAAATAATATAAATGCTGATTTTGAGTTTATAGGTGCTAAAAAAGAAGAGATAGAGAGTTTTTTACAACAAGAATATATACAAAAGCTTTGTAATTATGGAATACTTAATTTTGTAGAGTTTATACCTAGGAATGAGATTTGGAATAAATTACAAAATGCAGATATTGGACTTTGTTATATACCACCTGATCCACACTATCTTGAAGCTTCTCCAACAAAGCTTACAGAGTATATGAAAGTTGGTTTAGCGGTACTTGCATCAAATGGTATAGAGCTACAAGAAAAGTTTATAAATGACTCAAAAGGTGGTAAATTAGCAGATTGGGACGTAGATAGTATGGCTGATGCTATAATTCAAATAACTACCTCGAAAAATGAAATAATAAAAATGAAACAAAATGCTTATAAATATGCAAAAGAAAGTTTAAACTATGGACGTTATGTATGTGTTATAAGAAATTTATTTGAATAATATTATGAATATTTTTTTTGATTTACCAAACTTACTTATATGTCTTTTAGCAGTATTTATTGTTTTTAGATTAGGAATTATACCTGCTTGGATTGCATTAATTCTATCATTACAAGCATTCACTCCCTATTTTTTAAATAATTTCTTATTTCCTGCCAATTATATGCCAGATCAATTTAGATATTTTGATGCTGTTAGTCAATTACGATTACTGAACTTTAATCATGATGATAATTATAAAATAATAATTACTTCTTGGTTTTTAAATTTTTTACCATTACCTTTTCTTGAAACTATCACAAGTCTTGGTTTCTATAATCGTTTTATGTTTATTGTTCTTTTTGTTTGGCTGTATAAAAAAAAGTTTTTATCTGGTATTACTTTATATATTGTTTTATTCTATCCTAGCTTATTGCTTTATACTTCTTTGAGTCTTAGAGACCCTCTAATATTAATACTAATGATAATAAGCACTATTTTTTTCTTAGAGAAAAAGTATCCTCAATCTTTTTTAATGGTTATTCCACTTTTTTTGATAAAGTTTCAAAATTTCTACTTAATGCTTATTTTATTTTTTATTCTTTATCTTTTTAGAAAAGATTCTTTTTTTTATAAAATAAGATACTTATTAATAGTAGGTTTTATAGTGATTATTATTTCTTACATAGACCCTATACTTGAACAACTTAACTATTATCGATTTCTCTTATATATTGATAATGATGGTGACAGACAATTATTCAGCAACATTCAAGATATTTATGAATTTTTAATTTATGGGTTTAAGTCTGCTCTCTATTTTATTGTTAAGCCATTACCTTGGGAAGTAAATAATTTTTTACAAGTTATTCAATCAGTTGAAAATATTGTACTTATCCTTGTTATATATATTTTTACTAAAAGAGCATATATACAAGATAGGGCTATAACTATTAAGTGGCTATTATTTATTTTATTTGCATTAACTATCTATGGTTTGACTATTTTCAACTTTGGAACAGCTGCAAGATATAAAATGCCATTTATTACTTTATATGTGATTGGATTGTCGTATGAATTATATAAGATAAAAGGATATAGATTTGGTAAATAATTCAAAGAATAAGTTAGATAAAATTAAAAAAATAGCAATTGTAATAAATAATTCTTGGTATGCCTATCATTTTAGATTAAACTTAGCTATAGATTTAAAAAACAATGGTTATAAAGTAATATTTATAGCTCCTTATGATATAAAATACAGTGAGCTAATAAAAGAAAGATTTAAGTTTTATGATATAAAAGTAGATTCTAAAGGTATAAATCCAATAAGTGATTTTAGGACAATGATATCTTTGTATAAATTGTATACAAACATAAGACCAGATATAGTTTTAAATTTTACTATTAAGCCAAATATTTATAGTTCAATAATAGCAGGTATCTTAAAAATAAAATCAATTAGTAATATTACAGGGCTTGGGACTATATTTATAAACCAATCTATTGTTACCAAAATTGCAAAGCTATTATATAAAGTAGCATTAGATTTTAATAATAAAGTTTTTTTTCAAAATAATGATGATAGAAGTTTATTTATTGAAAATAGATTAGTTATGCGAAATAAAACAGATTTACTTCCTGGCAGTGGGGTAGATTTAAATAAATTTATTCCAATACAAAAAGATTTAAAAAATAAAAAAATTATATTTTTATTAATTGCTAGATTGTTAAAAGATAAAGGAATTTTAGAATACATAGAAGCTATTAAAATAATAAAAAATAAATACAGCAATGTTGAATTTCAAATATTAGGTTCAATAGGAGTTGAGAATAAAACAGCTATTACCAAAGATGAATTACAAATATGGATTAATAGTGATTTAGTCAATTATCTAGGTACAACTGATAATGTTCAAGATGTAATATCAAAAGTTGATTGCGTAGTATTACCATCATACAGAGAAGGAACTCCACGAAGTTTGCTTGAAGCTTGTGCTATGGAAAAACCAATAATTACTACTGATGTAGTTGGGTGTAAAGAAGTAGTGGATGATGGAATAAATGGATATTTATGTGAAGTTAGGAATAGTAAAGACTTAGCAGATAAAATGGAAATGATACTGAACTTATCAGATGATGAAAGGATAATAATGGGTCAAGCTGGTAGAGATAAAATAGTAAAAGAATTTGATGAAAAAATAGTGATAAACAAATACTTAAATAGTATAAAAGAGATTTTGAAGCAATGAAAAATATATTACTAACAGGTTCAAGTGGATTTATAGGGAGTTATTTTAAAAAAAACTATCAGGATAAGTATAATATAGATACTTTTTCATTTCTAAATAATAATTTTAAAGAGTTAAATTTATCAGATACTAATACTATTATCCATCTTTCAGCATTAGTTCATCAAATGGGTGGAGCAATTAAAGAAGAGTATGAAAAAGTAAATGTAACTCAAACTATTGAGTTGGCAAATAAAGCTAAAAGTAGTGGAGTTAAACATTTTATATTTATGAGTACTATAGCAGTTTATGGCATAGAAATTGGAATAATAAGTGAAAATAGTGACTATAATCCAATAACTGATTATGGCAAGAGTAAATTAAAAGCAGAATTAGAACTTAAAAAATTAGAAGATGATAATTTTAAAATATCAATAATAAGACCAGCTATTGTAAATGGATATAAAGCTCCTGGGAATATGAAAAGTTTAATTAACTTGGTAAATAAAGTTTCAGCATTACCCTTTGCAAATATTCAAAATAAAAGAAGCATGATTTATGTTGGTAATCTTTGTTATATGATTGATACTTTGATTGGGATGACGGATGGATTAGATTGCCGCGCTTCGCTCGCAATGACGGAGAAAGTGGCTCGCAATGACGGGGATGCAATGACTAGGGGGAATATCTTTTTAGCATCTGATGATGAACCACTTAGTACTACAAGGTTGATTGAACTTATCGCTAATGGGCTTGGTAAAAAAGTATATCTAGTGAAAATACCATTTTTTGAAAGTTTATTGAAGCTAGTTAAACCATCTTTTCATAAGAGACTTTATGGTAGTTTAGAAGTTGACAATTCTCATAGTATGAAAAGGCTATTTGGCGAAGATAAATCATCGCTTCCGTTTAGTGTGGAAGATGGAATAAAATTTATGTTAAATGGTGAAGACAAATGATATATCTTTTTTTACTAATCTTATCATTTACACTTACATACTTAATAAAAAACTACTACATAAAAAATGCCTTAGTAGATGAGATAAATGAAAGAAGTTCTCATACAGTGCCAACTCCACATGGTGGTGGTATTGCATTATCAATTACTTGGTTTATTGGGATTATTTATTTACACTATATAAATCAAATAGATGTAACTTTATTTTATGCCTTAATGATAGGCATTGTTATATCTGTAGTTAGTTTTTTTGATGATATATATGAACTTAGTGCTAAGTTACGATTAGTAGTTCAGTCATTAGTTGCTATTGCTAGCATAGTTGCCATTGGTGGATTTAATAGTCTTGACTTTGGAATATTTAGTATTACTAATCAAATTATTACTAATATATTTGCTTTTTTACTTATTATCTGGTTTATCAATCTTTATAACTTTTTAGATGGTATCAATGGATATGCAGGAAGTGAAGCTATATTTTTAGCCCTTGCAGGATTTGTACTTTTTGGTGGAACTCATTTTCTAGTATTAGCTGTT
>JAMOPZ010000025.1 GCA_027064245.1 Campylobacterales bacterium | reverse complement strand
TTATATCAAGGTAGATTTAACTGTTCTCAATGTCATGCTCCACAAGCTACAAATGTGAAGCTTTTAACAGATAATAAATTTGAACCTGAGTATACTTCTAAAGATGGTGCTTTTAAATCATCTTGGAATGATACAAAATATATGGAAGATATAGATACTACTAAGTAGTTGAAAATTTTTAAATTAAGAATTAAGAATGAAAATTCTTTTTTCTTGATTTTATTTAATAATAGAGAAAGATATGAAAGAAAGAAGAAATTTTTTAAAAAGTTTTACTAAAGTATTTAAAGAGGATAAAAAAGAAAATATTATAGTAAGACCTCCATATTACGAAGATAAAGATTTTTTTTACAAAGAGTGTATAAATTGTGATGGAGTTTGTAGCACTTTTTGTGAAGAAAATATTATAAAGATAGCACAAGATAAAACACCATATTTAGATTTTACTCAAGGTGGTTGTACATATTGTGATCAGTGTGCAGTAAATTGTCCTAGTGATGTTTTAAAAGTGGAATATAAAAAAAATATTGAAGTAAAAATTCAAATAGATATGTTAAAATGTCTTAGTTGGAATGATACTATGTGTTTTAGTTGTAAGGATCCATGCTTGGAAAATGCTATTGATTTTGTAGGTTTATTTAAACCTACTATTGGTCAATCATGTACTAGTTGTGGATTTTGTATAAGTTATTGTCCAACTAATGCAATAACTATAAAATAAAAAAGGAATATATTATATGGCAGCAGTAAAATTTATATCAAGTGTAGAACAAGATGGCTTAGGAAGTTGGTATATAAACTTAACAGATACTTTTGATGATGTTACAGTAGTTTGTAAAGATCTTGATGAGTATAAACAAAAAATTGAGGATATGGGTGCTGAATATGGAAATGATATAGAGGTGCAGTGGGAAAGGTCAAAAGATCTAAGTCCTGCTAATATTCAAGATTTACAAGAAAAAATGGCTAAGCTTCAAGAAGAGTATAAAGATGAGATTGATGAGCTAAATAATAAAAATAAAGATGAAAGTGGGTTTAATCCAAATGCTTAAAAAAACAATAGGAACATTAGTCTTAACAGCTAGTCTTTTTGCACTAGATAATTTAAAACCTACATATGTATATAATGCAAGTGGTGGAGTGACAGATTTAGTAGAAAATAGTGGCAAACTTTATGTATCAACTCAAGCTAGTAGTGTAGATATTTTTGATCTTAAAACAAAAAAATTATTAAAAAAGATAAAAGTACCTCAAATAGAGGATTTTATGGGTGATATTGTAGATGCAAAAGTATATAATACAGATGTCTTACATGGTAAGGTGATATTAACAGTACAAGCTACAAGTGGGTTTAGAGAGTTATATTTATATGATGGTAAAAAATTAGAAAAAATTATAAGTACAAAAGATAAGCTTTATGTATCTAAAGCATTATTTGTAGATGATACTCATATAGTTTTTTGTTTACTCGGTAATACTATGTATTATTATGATATAAAAACAAAAAAAACTTTATGGACGCTAGAGGTAAAAGCACCTGATGCAGAGTTTAATTCTACTTTTGCTGATTTTGCTTTAAATAAGAATAAAACAATAGCAGCAGTTGCAGATGAGAGCGGTGATATAAAAATAGTTGATTTAAAACAACAAAAAGTTATAAAATTATTAGCAGATAAAAATCTTGATAAAGTTTTTAAAGTAGATTATAAAAATGGTAAGATCATAACAGCAGGTCAAGATGGTAGATGTGTAGTTTATGATACTAAACGAAATACAGATTATACTTTAAGAGAAAATCATTGGTTTCTAATATATGCAGCAGCTTTAAGTCCAGATGGATCAAAAGGTGCATTTTCTAGTGATGAGAACAATAATGTAACAGTTTTTGATACAAATACAAAATCAAAATTAGTAAGATTAACTCAAAATAAGATGACAATGACAAATATATTATTTTTAAATAACAATGAGATTTTTGTAGCTACAGATTCTCCTAAATTTAATTATTATAAATTAAAATAACAAAAGGATAAAAAATGAATATTTCAAGTATAGTAGTACAAACAGTACCAAAATTTTTAGATGGGGTTGTAGAAGCATTAAAAAACAGTGATGCATGTGATTATCACTTTCATGATGAAAAAGGAAGAATCATTATTACTATTGAAGGTGAAAATGTTTCTGAAGAGTTAGCAAAGTTAAAAATAATAGAGGCAATACCACATGTAATAACAGCAGATATGCAAATGGCATATAGTGAAGATGAACTAGACGCTCATATGGAAAAACTTGATAATGCAGATTTAGTACCAAAAGTACTTTTAGATGATACTATAGATCCAAAAGACATAGTATATAGGGGAGATTTAAAGAAAAAAGATCTTGAAGGTTTTGCTAGAACATTTGATCAAGTAGATTAAGATATTAAAAGCATAGTATATGGATTTTAAAAATATAAAAGCCCAAATGATTACTTTTTTGAAAAAAGAGGCAAAAAGAATAGGTGTTAAAAGTGTAGTTGTAGGTATAAGTGGTGGACTTGATTCTGCAATAGTAGCAGTATTGTGTAAAGAAGTATTTAAGGATAAAATGCTAGGTGTTTTGATGCCTTCACATCTTTCAAGTGATACTAGTATAGAAGATGCAAAAAAGCTATGTCAAAAATTTGATATAAATTATG
Organism: Campylobacterales bacterium; assembly: GCA_027064245.1. Classification (GTDB taxonomy): domain Bacteria; phylum Campylobacterota; class Campylobacteria; order Campylobacterales; family Arcobacteraceae; genus JAIOSF01. The sequence goes on along the minus strand of JAMOPZ010000025.1, from coordinate 1,596 downwards.
AGATAGTAGAAATTACACCTATGGTAAAAGGGTATTTTGATAATATAAAAGATCCATCACCACTTAGAGTTGGTAATTTTAGTGCAAGAGTAAGGATGTCTGTTTTGTATGATATTAGTGCAAGAGAAAACTCTATAGTTGTAGGAACTAGTAATAGATCTGAGATTTTATTAGGTTATGGTACACATTACGGTGATACTGCATGTGCTATAAATCCACTGGGGCAAATGTATAAAAGTGATGAGTTTGAATTTGCAAAATTTTTAGGTATAATTGATGAAATTATAGAAAAAAAACCAAGTGCAGACCTTTGGGAAGGTCAAAGTGATGAAGATGAATTAGGATATACCTATAAAACTATAGATGATATGTTAAAAAAGATGGTAGATCGAAAAATTCCTAAAGATAAGCTTATAGTTCATAATGATGATAAAAAATTAATAGAGATGCTTGAATATAGAATAAAAGCAAATGCTTTTAAGGGGCAATTACCAGTTATTGCAAATATAGACTTTTAGAAGGAAAATAATAGAATGTTACATAATGTAAAAGCAGAAAAACAAATACCATTTTTTAAAACAACAATAGATGTTCAAGAGAAAGAGTTAATAGAATCTGTATTAAACAATGAGTTTTCAGATCTTAGTAAAGTAGATGAATTAGAAAAAGAGGTATGTGATTTTTTAGGAGTAGATTATACAATTTCTACGAATAATGCTACATCAGCTTTACATTTAGCTTTAAGTGCTATGTCATTAAAACGGGCAGATAAAGTTCTTATGAGTGTAAATTCTTTTGTTAATTTACCTGAGACTGTACGGCACTTTGATGCAGAACCTATCTTTATAGATATAGAACAAAATGGTTTCAATATAGATATAGATAAATTAGAAGAATATGTAAAAGAGAATAATTCCAAAAAATTAAGAGCTTTAATAGTAACATTTATAGCAGGAGAGATACCAGATTTAAATAGATTATATGATCTTGGTAAAAAGTATGATATACTCATTATAGAAGATGCTACAAGTGCATTAGGGGCTATGTATAATGATAAGATGGTAGGAAGTTTAGAAGCAGATATGACTATTTTTTCTACAAATTATTCTAATAGTAAAGTGGCTATTAGTAGGGGTGGTTTTATAGTAACGAATGATGAAAAACTAGCCTCAAGAGCAAAACTTTTAAGAACACATGCAATAAATAGTAGTTTTGATGTTTTTGGAAATATAGATTATATATATGATGTAGTTGATATTGGATATAAATATGATATGACAGAACTTGAAGCTGCATTTAATTTAGCTCAGTTTTATAAAACAAATATGTTTTGTCAAAGAAGACAAGAGATAGCTGCAATTTATAATAAAGAGTTAAACAATATAAAACATATCTTGATACCTTCATATGATGAAGAGCATATTTTTAGTCAATATATTATAAAAATAACAAAAAATAGAGATAGCTTTGCAAGAGCTTTAAAAGAGGAGGGTGTATCTACAGGACTTCATTATATACCTTTACATCTATTAAGTTATTATAAAAAGAAATATAAATTAAAAATAACTGCATATCCAAATGCATTAGCAACATATG
>JAMOPZ010000024.1 GCA_027064245.1 Campylobacterales bacterium | reverse complement strand
ACAAGCAGGAACAGCAACAACTTCTACAGAAGGTAGATCAGCAATTGCAAAAGATATCAATAAATTACTTGATCAGTTAAATAATATAGCTAAACAAACAAACTATAATGGTATGTCTTTATTGCAAGCTAGTCATGGTAATGCAAGTTCAACTGCAGCTTTAACATTTCAAATAGGTGAAACAAGTGCAGATATACTTACTACAAGTGGTGGAATAGCATCAAATAGTTCAGGACTTGGACTTTCTAGCTTGAAAGGTGATGTTTCTGATGGTGCTATAAGTCAAACAGCAGCACAAGATTTTATGGATGATATGGATAGTGCTTTAAATCAGCTTAATAGATGGAGATCTGATTATGGTTCTACTCAAAATCAGCTAGAATCAGCTACTAGAAATATGATGACACAACATACAAATGTAAAAGCGGCAGAATCTATTATTAGAGATGTTGATTATGCTCAAGAATCAGCTAATTTTAATAAACTTAATATTATTGCTCAAGCTGGGAATTATGCTTTGACTCAGTCAACTAAAATTCAAGAGAATGTTTTAAAACTACTACAATAGTGGTCTTTAATTTTAAGATATTTAAAAAAGCTGAGTTATTTCTCAGCTTTTTTTTCTATTGTAATTAGGAGAATTGTATGGATATAGTAAATTCAATACCAAGTGATATTTTGAAAATACAAAAAAAATTAGCTACATTTGAGATAGGCTCAAGAAATTATCGTAAATATCAAAAAATTTTAGCAAAACATATAAAAAATCATACAATGAAAAAACGGGTAAATAGTAATATTAAAACTATTGAAGCTATTGAAAAAATTAAAAATTCTTAAAATTTATAAAAATCAAATTCCTAAATCGGAGAAAAAACTTGAAATATGATATTATTGTTGTAGGTGGTGGACACGCTGGTATTGAAGCTGCATTAGCAGGTGCTAGAATGGGTAAAAAAACTTTACTTATTACTATGCTAGTAGAGCAAATAGGAGCAGCAAGTTGCAATCCTGCAATTGGAGGTTTAGCAAAAGGGCATTTAGTGCGTGAGATAGATGCATTAGGTGGTCAAATGGGGCTTTGTACAGATGCTACAGGTATACAATTTAGACTTTTAAATAGTAGTAAAGGTGCAGCAGTACAAGGAAGTCGTGCTCAAATAGATATGGATGCATATAGAATTTATATGCGAGATATATGCTTAGATACACCAAATTTAGAGGTTTATCAAGATGAAGTTTCTTATCTTTTAGAGGAAAATAAAACTGTATATGGGGTAAAAACAAAGTTAGGTGAAGTTTTTCAAGCAAAAAAAGTGATCCTAACAACAGGTACTTTTATGAAAGGGCTTATTCATATAGGTAAAAATCAATATGAAGCAGGTCGTGCTTGGGAGCTACCATCTACTACACTTTCTACTCAACTAAAAGAGATAGGTTTAGATGTAGGGCGACTTAAAACTGGAACTCCAGCTAGAATTGATCTAAAAAGTATAGATTTTAGCAAGATGGAAGCTCATGGTGGAGATGAGACACCACTACCTTTTAGTTTTCGAACCGATAAAAAAAGTTTTAATCCTACTCAGCTTCCTTGTTATATTACATATACAAATGAAACAACCCATAAAATAATAGAAAAAAACTTTTTTCAAGCACCACTTTTTACAGGGCAAATTGAGGGTATTGGTCCTAGATATTGCCCTAGTATTGAGGATAAAGTAAATAGATTTAAAAATAGAGATAGACATCAACTTTTTTTAGAACCTCAAACAATAAGAGCAAATGAGTATTATATAAATGGTTTAAGTTCAAGTTTACCAATTGATGTACAAAAAGAGATAATTCACTCAATAAAAGGTCTAGAAGATGCAAAAATAGTAAGATATGCATATGCTATAGAGTATGATTATATAGATCCATTAGAATTAAAACATACACTAGAGACAAAAAAGATAAAAAATCTTTATTTAGCAGGTCAGATAAATGCTACAACAGGATATGAAGAAGCAGCAGCACAAGGGCTTATGGCTAGTATTAATGCTGTTTTATCTATAGATAACAAAGATCCTTTTATTTTAAGAAGAGATGAGAGTTATATAGGTGTACTTATAGATGATCTAGTAACTAAAGGTACAGACGAACCATACAGAATGTTTACAAGTCGTGCTGAGTATAGACTTCTTTTAAGAGAAGAAAGTGCTGATATAAGGCTTATGAAGTATGGATATGATCTTAAGCTTATAGATGAACAAACATATAAAACTATGTGTCATAAAAAACAAGTGTTAGAAGATGCAGTAAAATTTATGGAAACTCAATGGTTTACCCCTACAAAAGAGAATTTAGAGCTTTTAAAAACTATGGGTGAAGATAAGATTACAAATAAAATATTACTTATAGATATGGTAGGGCGAAATACTATTACAAAAGAGAAGTTTGATCTTTTAGTACCAAGTTTAGCTTTTCTGGATGATTATTTAAAAGAGCAAGTTATTGTTGAAGCAAAATATTATAGATATGTAGAAAAACAAAAAAAACAGATACAAAAAGTATCTAAAATGATAAATTTATTGATACCTGAAGATTTTATATATGATAATCTTCCTGGACTTTCTTTAGAGGTTATAGAAAAGTTAAAAAAACACCGTCCACGAACACTATATAATGCTAGTATGATAAGTGGAATAACACCTAGTTCTATAGATATATTACATCTAAATATAGATATAAAAAATTAAGAGATAAGTAGTTTATAACCAACTCCATATTCTGTTTTTAAATATATTGGTTTATTTCCATTATCTTGTATTTTTTTTCTAATATTTTTTATATGATGATCTAAAGATCTATTAGAACTAACAGATGATAAAGATAAAGCTAAACTCTCTCTTGATATGGTTTGGTTTTTATTTTTAATCAGTGTTGATAGTATCTCAAATTCTATTGAAGTTAGGTCTAGTTGATTTTGTTTAAAAAAAATAATATTATCTTTAATTTCAAATATTTTTTTTTCATATTGAGTTTTTATTTCACTACTTCTACCTAATAATGACCAAATTCTAGCTTCTAATTCTTCAAGATCAATGGGTTTAACCATATAATCACTTGCACCATATTTAAAAGATTTTACTTTTGTTTGTGTATCACTATAGGCACTTACAACAATAACAGGTAGTGAAATATTATTTCTTATACTTTTTAAAAGTTCAAATCCACTAAAATCAGGTAAATTCAAATCTAGCAATACCAAAGAATAGTTATTTTGCCTTATATGGGATATTCCATCTGTTGTTGTAAAAACTATATCTATTTTAAACCCACAATCTATTAAAAAATCTTGCAATAAACTAGCTACTGTTTCATCATCTTCAACAAGTAAAATATTATTATTTTCTATCATAGAAACCTTTCTGTATAGATTCCTCATATTGTAGTGTAAATTTGCTTAGATTTGTATTGTATAATTGTGTTTAAGATTTAAATTTAATTTGGTATAATAAAATTGTATATAAGGAGATAGATAAAGATGATAAAAATAGATAAAATTTTCTTAGGAGGATTACTTATTAGCAATATGCTATTTGCTGATGATTTAAATATTGACAATTTATTAACTAATATTGAAAAAAAGAGTGATCTATCTGAAAAAACAAAGTTAGAAAATGGTGGAGTATCATATATATACACACGGGAAGATTTAATAAAAATGCAAGCACATAATTTAAAAGATGTATTAAAATCTACCTATCCATTTGGATATAGTGAAAATAGATATAATTTTCCAGATCCATATGCAATAAGCTCTAATGCCCCTTTTATGAGTAGTAGCATACGGATCTATATAGATGATCAAGAGATAACAAATGGATTTTATGGAAGTGGTATTATAACTTATGGTGATATAGATATTAGTTTTGTAGATCACATAGAGGTATATTCAGGGAATCCTACTTTTGAGTACTCTAGTGAGCCAGCTTTTACTATAATAAAACTTTATTCAAGAGTTGCTCAAAAAGATGAAGGTAGTAAAATAGGAGCTAGAGTTGGAAGTAGAGGATCAAATGAGTTTTATGCTTATGATACACAAGAGTTAGATAATGGTTGGTCATATTTTTCTTATATTTCAGGTAAAAATTTAAAACGAAAAAAATATAACAATAGTGATTCAACTTTATCAAGAGATACAGATGCAAGACATTTTTTTGGATCTTTTTATAATGATAATAATAAAATTTTAATAGATGGTATTAAACAACAAAAAGATATGTTTATGGGGCCAA
>JAMOPZ010000023.1 GCA_027064245.1 Campylobacterales bacterium | reverse complement strand
AACAAACCAAGAAAAAGAAATTTTAGATTTTATGAAGGAGAAGAAAAAACAGGGAATTTTCTTAGTTTTAAATAATTATAAACCTACTAATAAAGAATTGGAAATGATAGATTTTAATAGTTCTTACATTGATATAAACTGGAAAAATACAAAAACTATTCAAGAATTTAATGAAAACTTTTTTAAAGGAAATATGAATTTTATAAAGGCTGGAAGTGTGATAAATATGAGATCAGATGAGAAAGTCGGATGAGGTCAGATGAGTTTAAAAGGTAGTTATTATGAAAGTTGAAAAGGTGTAAATTTTGGGTACTTGTTTTAAAGTGGGAGAAGTCGGAAGAAATTATTTTAGTTTTTAATAGTATTTAAAATGAAAGTATTATTTGCAAATATTGGGAATAGAAATATTAAGATAGATTGAGATTTTGATTTTGTTGATGATAAATGATTTATTAAAAAAGAGGTTTTTAAAGAAAAAACTAAGGAAATTTTGGAAAATTTTGATGAATGGAAAGATAAACTAAATCTAAATATTGTGGATATTGTTCCTTTAAGTAAGTTTGATAAAGTATATTTGGTAGGAACTAATCAAAGCTGAGAAAATGATAAGCAAGATACATTTTATGCAGCAGAAATTGTTAAAAAACTTATTGGTCAGGATAATGTAGAAGTTTTAAAATATGAAACTAATCCAACAGATAGAAAGGCAGTTTTGTATTATTATAAAAAAATCTTTTCTGAAAGATTAAATAAAGATGATAAATTGTATTTGTTTGTAAGTTGATGAGTTCCTGCAATGAAAGAAGCTATGGTTTGGGCTGGTTTATCTACCAATTTAGATATTTCTATTTTGGAGGCTATAAATGGAGAGTTAATAGAAAGTAAAGTAGAACAATTATATTTAAAAGAAGTTTATAAAAAATCATTAAAGTTATTTTTAGAAAATTATGATTGGTTTGGAGCTATAAAACTAATGGAAGAAAATAAAAAAATATTTTGAAATGCAGTTGATTATTTGAATAAGCTAAAATATTTAAATGCAAGGTTTAATTTTGATTTTGATTTAGCAAATAAAATTTTAGATGAAGTTAGTTTAACTTTGACAGAAGAGGATTTGTTTGAGAAAATTCAGATAAGTTCTCATCTAGATGGGATAAAAGAGCTACTTGATAATATAGAAATTACTTATAAAAAGTGAGAATATACTATGCTTTTGGGAAAAGTTTTTAGATTACAGGAAGGAATTTATAGGTATATTTTTGAAACTCTTACAAACATATCAACTGAAAAAAATGAAAATAATGGTTTTGTAGAATTTATAAATTATGTGGAAAATAATCAAAAGTTGAAAGATTATTTAGTTTCAAATGATATAAATTATTCACAACCTAATACTTTAGTTTTGGCAAAAATACTTTCTTATTTTAAAGATAATGGGAAATTATGAAAATACCAAGCTATATTTGGTATAGCTTCTAGTATTGATGGTTTGAAAAATGATAGAAATTTGTCAATTATGGCTCATTGATGGGGTGGTTTGGGCAAATCAGATATAGATGATTATAAGTTGATTAAAAAAATAAGTAGTATAAAGCAGTTTTTATGAATAAACGAAAATAAGCTTGATATGATAAAATCACATATGTTAAATGATTTACCTTCTCTCTAATCAAAATGCTTTTATACCTTACCAAACCTTGATTACAAGTTAATAAATCCTGATGAAAACTTGTAGTTTATGATAATGAAGAAAAACAAGAAAAGATAATTCCTATTGCTGTCATAGATGCTATTGTTGTGTTTGCTAGAGTTCAACTTACAACAGATGTTCTTACTGCTTGTTTAAGGGAAAAAATTCCTGTATTTTTTATAGTTTGAAATGGTAAATATCTTGGTAAATTAGATAGTTTGGAGGTAAAAAATGTAGAATTGCTTTATAAACATATTTGATGTACTTTAAATAAAGATTGTTCATTAAAATATAGTAAAATTTTCATAAAAAGTAAAATTTATAATAGCAAAATAATGCTAAAAAGATGGCAGAAATGGTCTTGAAAAGTAGTAGATATAGATGAAACAATAAAAAGTTTAAATTATTATTTAATAGAAATTGATAGAGTAGATAATTTAGATAGTTTGAGAGGATATGAATGAAGTGCAAGTAAGATTTATTTTATGAAATGGGCAGAATTTTTACCATCAAATTATATTTGGGCTTGAAGAAATAAAAGACCACCTATAGATCCTTTAAATGCACTTTTAAGTTTATGATATACATTATTAGCACAACTTGTGCATATGTATATTGAAATTTTATGACTTGATCCTCAAATAGGATTTATGCATCAGCCAAAAGATTTAAGAAGTTTACTTGTTTTGGATATAATGGAGATGTTTAGATCTTGGATAGTTGATGATTTAGTGTTAAAAATTTTAAGAAATAATTATATTACAAAAGATGATTTTATAATAGATAGACATAGTCAAACTCCAGTTTTGCTTACAGAAGAAGGTTTAAGAAAATTTATTTGAAAATTTTATAAAGAAGTTTTCAAAAAAGAAGAACAAGAAGATGTGATGTTTGGAGAAAATTGGATAAAACTTAAGCATATAGAAAAAACTTTGGAAGATTTTAAAAAATCTTTGATAGAATTTGAATATTCTTATACTTGATTTAAATTAAAATAAAATGGCAAGAATTTTAAGACTTGATCAAACAAGAATGTATATAGTAATTAGTTATGATATTACAAATACAAAATTAAGAAATAAAATAGTAAAAATTTGTGAAAGTTATGGTTTTAGAAGTCAAAAATCTATATTTGAGGCTTATATAAAACCTACTCAATATGAAAAAATAAAAAGAAGATTTAAATGACTTATAAAATTAGCAAAAGTAAAATGGAAAAATCTTTGACCAAACGATCAGATAAAGTTTTATATTTTATCAAAAATAGGTGAGGATTGGTGAAATAGGATAGATGGTTTATGACCATGATTTGAAAAAATAGATTTTGAGGAAATTTTGATAATTTAAAAAATTTTATTTAAAAATGTAGAAAAATGAAATTTATAGGTACAGTTAGGAACTGGAGGAAGTATGAGTTGGAAGGGAAACATCGTTATAATTTTTCTGAAAAATGAAATTTATCGGAAATAGGTTTGATAAATCAAATGAAAAGTGTATTATGAGATGTGCTATAGGATAAAAACTCCAAATAAGGAGTATCGAAACCATAATTAAAATAATCCTCCCAGTAATGAAAGTCTTTTTATAGGATAAAAACTCCAAATAAGGAGTATCGAAACTATTAAATAATTTCTTATTTATTTCAAAATTCATTTTTATTTTATAGGATAAAAACTCCAAATAAGGAGTATCGAAACTCCAATCAAGGAAGTTCTTTCAATAATTTATATTTTGCCATAGGATAAAAACTCCAAATAAGGAGTATCGAAACTATTGCTTTAAAGTCTCTTCTACTTGAATAAGTTATATAGGATAAAAACTCCAAATAAGGAGTATCGAAACCCCATAATATTGAGCTATATATTTTTTATTATCTTCAATAGGATAAAAACTCCAAATAAGGAGTATCGAAACATTATCAATACAAATCTATCAATAGATTTCTCAAATATAGGATAAAAACTCCAAATAAGGAGTATCGAAACAAAAATCACTTGCTGTAAATACTTTTGATAGTTCTTCATAGGATAAAAACTCCAAATAAGGAGTATCGAAACTTCAACTCCGTCGTTGTTATCTTTGCCCCTTAAGTATAGGATAAAAACTCCAAATAAGGAGTATCGAAACAAAAGCCCATCTTTGTAATGGTGTTATCACTATTTTTTTTATATAGGATAAAAACTCCAAATAAGGAGTATCGAAACCTTGCTAATGCTTTTCTCTTCTCTAATTCTTTCTCAGATTAAGACAAAACTCCAAATAAGGAGTATCGAAACTCAATTCGATATCATTTAATTGCCCATCTTCATCTTTTTATTAAGACAAAACTCCAAATAAGGAGTATCGAAACCAAACATTCCAGCAACTAATCACTTTATAACAGTTATTTCAATTAAGACAAAACTCCAAATAAGGAGTATCGAAACTGTTCAATATCTGTTTGATTATACTTTTCTAGTTTATCTTTAATTAAGACAAAACTCCAAATAAGGAGTAAAAAAAGAGCAAAGATAAAAATAGCAAAGAGCAAAGATAAAAAGATAAAATTTAAAAGTAATTAAGATAAATGTGAAGGTTAGATAAATGACCAATAAAAG
>JAMOPZ010000022.1 GCA_027064245.1 Campylobacterales bacterium | reverse complement strand
TAACAATGCCTATCATTAAGGCATAAAATAAAGTTACATCTATTTGATTTATATAGTGTAAATAAATAATCCCAATAAACCAAGTAATAGACAATGCTATACCACCACCATGTGGAGTCGGCACTGTATGAGAACTTCTTTCATTTATCTCATCTACTAAGGCACTTTTTATGTAGTAGTTTTTTATTAGGTATGTAAGTGTAAATGATAAAATTAGTAAAAAAAGATATATCATTTGTCTTTATCATTTAACATAAATTTTATCCCATCTTCCACACTAAACGGAAGCGATGATTTATCTTCGCCAAAAAGCCTTTTCATACTATGAGAATTGTCAACTTCCAAACTCTCATAAAGCCTCTTATGAAAAGATGGCTTAACTAACTTCAATAAACTTTCAAAAAATGGTATTTTCACTAGATATACTTTTTTACCAAGCCCATTAGCAATAAGCTCTATAAGTCTTGTAGTACTAAGCGGTTCATCATCAGATGCTAAAAAGATATTCCCCCTAGTCATTTCATCCCCGTCATTACGAGCGACTTTTCCGTCATTGCGAGCGAAGCGCGGCAATCTAACACCTTCCTCCGTTTCCCCCGTCATTGCGAGCGAAGCGTGGCAATCTAATCCATCCGTCATTGTACAGCTTCCTCCGTCATTGCGAGGAACGAAGCAATCTAGTCTATTAGTCATCCCAATCAAAGTATCAATCATATAACAAAGATTACCAACATAAATCATACTTCTTTTATTTTGAATACTTGCAAATGGTAAGACAGGAACTTTACTTACTAAACTTATGAGATTCTTTATATTTGCCTTTACTCCATACCCATAAACTATTGGTGTTCTTATGATTGAAACTTTAAAGTCATCATCTTCAAGTTTTTGAAGTTCTAGTTCTGCTTCAAGTTTACTCTTTCCATAATCATCTTGAGGGCTACATGTAGTATTTTCAGTATAAGCTATATCTATCTCTTCCCCATAAACTTTTACTGTACTCATGAAGATAAAATGCTTTACACCTCTCTCCTTAGCTTTTTTAGCTAAGTCAATAGTTTGAGTAACATTAACTTTTTTATACTCTTCTTCACTTGCTCCACCCATCTGATGAACTAGTGCTGAAAGATGAATAATAGTATCTGTATTTGATAAGCTTAACTCATCAAAATTATCATTTAAAAATGAGAATTTATTTATATAATATTTTTTAGTATAGTTATCTGTAAAATAACTTCCAACAAAGCCACTTGAACCCGTCAATAGTATATTCTTCATCTTTTAAATAATCCTAAAATCTTACTTGGATATTTAGATAATACTTTTAGCCAATTTGTTTTAATACCATTTTCTTTACAGGCTCTAATAATTTCTTTATTCAATATATAATTACTTTTAAGTCCACTTGTACTTATTCCACCTATACGCATTTTAATTATCACTTCATTCATATAAAAATAACTAATTTTATATTTTTCTAAAAATCTTACAAGTATTTCATAATCTGCCGCTATTTTATAATCCAACTTAAATACTCCATACTTTTCATAAATTTCTCGCTTTACAAAAAAAGTAGGATGAGCTGGCATCCAACCATAAGCAAATTTTGAAGGATTAAATTTACTACTATCATAATATCGAACAGTTTTATCAAGATTTTCAGGCTTTACAAAAACTAAATCAGTAAAAACACTATCAACTTTTTTTTCTTCAAATTTTTGAACTACTTTTTCTATTACAAAATTATCTATATAAAAATCATCACTATTAAGTATCCCTACTATATCTCCAGTAGCTAATGTTATACCTTTATTCATAGCATCATATAAACCTTTATCTGGCTCACTTATAAACTTAGATATTTTATCTCCATAACTTTTAACTATATTAATAGTTCCATCTGTACTAGCTCCATCTATTATGATATATTCTATATTCTTATATGTTTGATTTAATACTGAATCTATCGCATATTTTATGGTTTTTTTATTGTTCCAAACTACTGTTATTATTGATATTTTCATTTTATTTATGTACCTTTAATAATTCTAATTCTAATTTTATTTCATCACAAATATCTTTAATAAGATCATTATCTGGATAAATTACATCTTTAGGTATCTCACTAAATCCATCTGTCCAAAAATTCTTATGATTTGGTATTTCAAATTTTGCTATTAAACGTTGTTTTAAATCAAGTTCTGTTTTAGATACATATTCATATGTAATATCTTCTGTTCCTACCAAACAACCTTCTTGAAAATATGCTCTTAATGCTTGTGGTGGCATAATACTTAATAACCTTATATTTACTATATTATGTTCAGAATTTATAGATATTCTATTTGTATAATATGGGAGACCAAATACATATACATACGCTTTACTAGATTCATTATCCATTTGTGCAAAAGTACATGCAACTCTAAGTGACTGAGTAAAATCTAATAATGGTGTTTCTACGACTTCATAATGCTGGAGTACGCTCCACTGAATATACTTCTTTCTAGTTAACTCATTATGACCAATTATTTTATTTTGTTTAAATTTTTGAATCAATAACTTTGAAGCGGTATCTAACAAAGTAAATTTTTCTTGCAATTGTTTTTTGACAATACCACGATAAATAGATGGATAAAATGTAGAGCGTTTTGCTTTATTTTTAAAATCTAATTTCTGACCTCTGTAAAATAAAATATAGTCCTTGTTTTTATAAGCTAGCTTTGCTGTATGTTCTACTAATTCTCTAAAATTATGTATAGGATAACCAATATTTTTTGCTACATCTTCTGGCTTAGAATGTTTCTTTAACTCATCAGATAACTTACCTATAATTTGCCTCATATTATTATTATTATTATTATTATTATTTCTGGTATTTACCAGTAGGTAAGCAAACAGGAACAGTAAACTTCATACGAGATATATTTTGTTGAGTATCAGTTACAGAACCACCACCGCCAAGTTGAAGTGATGCAATTTTAATACCTGCTTTTGCCTCTCCACTTATCTCTCCACTTGTTGTAACAGCTACATCAAAATCTATATTCTCAATATATCTAGTTTCACTATTACTTTCAGGCATGGTATACGCTCTTTTATCATTACTGCTTTCATAAATATTCTCAGGATTCACAAAAGCATTTATATTATTACCTATAAAATATTCATTCGATTCCTGCACTGCTTCTGATATTTCAATTATACTTTGTTTTATAAAATCTTTTAGTTCCATAATTCTTACTTTCTTTGAGTAACTACTATATTACCCATAACAACCATATCCATACTAGTCCGTGCAAAACATGAATAAGCTTCAGCAGGAGTATTTACAATAGGTTCATTTTCATTAAATGATGTATTTAAAAGTATTGGTGTTCCCGATTTTTTATAAAAAGCTTCAATTAAATTATAGTACTTAGGCTCTATATCTTTATCAACACTTTGTAGTCTTCCGCTTCCATCAACATGAACAACAGCTTTTAACTTTTCTCTTTTATTTTCTTTGAACTGAAATACTTTTTCCATAAATGGTACATTGTCATCTTTTTCAAAATATTCTGACACATATTCTTTTAAGATTGATGGAGCAAATGGTCTAAAAGGTTCTCTTCTCTTTATCTTAGCATTTATCAACTCTTTTGCATCTTCTCTAGTTGGATCACAAATAATACTTCTATGTCCTAATGCTCTTGGTCCAAATTCAGCTCTTCCTTGAAACCATCCTACAACACCTGCATTCATAAGACAATCCGTAACTATATCATTTAGTTCGTCATCACTATATTTTATATATTTTATATTTTGTAATTTTAGGTACGCTTCTACTTCTTCATCACTAAACTTACTACCAAAAAAACTATGATACATTGGTTCTATTCTTTTATTTTCAAGTATTTGATTATATAACCACAAAGCACTACCTATAGCAGTACCTGCATCATGTCCAGCTGGTGGTATATAAAGATTTTCAAAAGTTGTATTATCAAGTATTTTACCATTTGCTACAGAATTCTGAGCTACCCCACCTGCAATACAAATATTTTTTAAACCCGTTTTTTTTTGTAAGTGATTAAGTATATGATATATTAATTCTTCCGTTACTCTTTGAATAGAAGCAGCTAAATCTTTATGATACTGAGAAAGCTCTTCACCTTTAGCTCTAGGTGTTCCAAATACGTCTATCATATAATCAGAATAAATATTTTCTATAAAGGGATTACCATCTTCCCAACTCATAGTTACACCATTTTTAGGATGAGTAAAATACTTTTTATTAATTTCAAAAAGCCCATCA
>JAMOPZ010000021.1 GCA_027064245.1 Campylobacterales bacterium | reverse complement strand
GTCAAGCTCTCCATCGCTGATAATACTGCATCTTTCAGGTGTGGAAACGTAGGTCGCCGCCAACTTTTAAAGACTCTTTTTTTTATGTGCTTTTTTTAATTTGCCATAAGATTAATATAATTATATAATGAGACCACTGCACAATGAACTTGTTCATTGTGCAGTGGTCTCATAATAGTAAATTTTTGATTTAAATATAAGATTTCTTAAATATAAAAGAAAATAATTATACTAAAGCTATAAAATTGGTTAAAAAAAATATTTAATATTCATATATCTTTTTAGTTAAATTTGATATAATGATATACCTACACAATATCTTGATAATAAAAGGTAAAATATGATAATAACAAAATATGATGCAAGTGGAAATGACTTTATAATATTTCACAGTTTTAAAGAACAAAATTATAGTACTTTAGCAAAAAAACTATGCAATAGAAAAAATTCTATAGGTGCTGATGGGTTAATAGTATTAGTTCCTCACAATAAATTAGATTTTAAATGGTTATTTTATAATAGTGATGGTAGCCATGCTTCTATGTGTGGCAATGGTGCAAGAGCATGTGCTCATTATGCTTATAATAATAATCTAGCATCAAAAAATATGTGTTTTTTAACTGGAGCTGGAAAAATTTGTTGTACTGTAAAAGGAGATATTGTAGAAACAACTATGACAAAACCAAAAATCCTAAAAGAGTCTTTCAAGGAGTTTGGATATACTTGGTATATTATAGATACTGGGGTACCTCATATTGTGACTATTGTAGATAATCTTGATAAATTTGATCTTGATATTTGTTCTAAAATGAGATATAAATATGATGGAAATGTAAATTTTGCTCAAGTAAAAGATGATAAACTTTATGTAAGAACATACGAAAGAGGGGTAGAAGCAGAAACACTAGCTTGTGGTACAGGTATGGTTGCTTCTTTTTTAAGAGCTTTTGAGTTAAATTTAATAAAAAATTCTGTAAAAGTATATCCAAAAAGCAAAGAAGAACTTACAATAAAAAAAGATGATCAAAATATATACTTTAAGGGAAAAGTTATAAAAGAGTTTATAAGGGATGTTGATTGAGTAAAGTTTTTGCTTTAGGATTTATTGTTTTGATATTTATTTTATCTATAATTGGGGTAGTTGATTTGGTTAAACCAGTATCCACAGATATATTAAATAATGATATATTTTCAAAAAAACTACTTATAGTCGAACAAAAAATTCAAAAAGATTTAAACAGTACAAATATTGATAAAAAAATTATAGATATTAAAAAAGTTAAAAAAATAAAAAAACCAGCAAAAACAGATATAAAAAAACAACATTTTTTAGATATTATTGTCCCTATTTCACAATCTATTTATAAAGAACTTTATTCTCAATATCAAAATATAAAGAAAAATATAGAACAAAATAGTAGTAAACAATATATTAATAATTTAAAAAAAGAATACAATGTAAAAACAGATCATGAGTTATTATCTGCTGTAAAGCCACATCCTATTAGCATTACCCTTGCTCAATGTGCCATGGAGAGTGCTTGGCTTACATCAAGATTTGCAAAAGAAGCAAATAATCTTTTTGGAATATGGTCTTTTAATGATAAAGAGCCTCGTATTGCAGCAAGTGGATCAAGAGATGGTAAAATAATATATCTTAAAAAATATAAAAATTATCACGATAGTATTAGAGATTATTATAAAAATATAAATAGATCTTGGGCATTTAAAGAGTTTCGTGAAAAAAAACTTCAAACAAATAATCCATTTAAACTTTTACCATATCTGCATAGATACTCAGAACAAAAAGATGAATATCCAAAAACTTTAAAAAAAGTAATTATTAAAAATAATTTTACTGCATATGATATTAAGGAGAAAAATTGAAGCAATTAATTGCTGAAATATTAAACGATAAATCTATCCTTATAACTCAACAATATTTTAAACTTCAACAACTACTTGAAAAGAAATATGGAAAAGATACTATAGTTCTTATGGAAATAGGTACTTTTTTTGAAGTATATGAGGTAAATAATGATGATGAACAAATAGGTCATGCAAAAGAGGTAGCAGAGCTACTAAATATTCAACTTACTAGAAAAAATAAATCTATTTTAGAAAATAATCAGACAAATCCTCTTATGGCAGGAGTTCCAGCTATATCTTTTGATAAACATATAAATCGTATAATTCAAGAACAGAAATATACCATAACTATTATAAAACAAACAGGAACACCTCCTAATGTAAAAAGAGTATTAGATACTATTATATCTCCAGGTACTAACTTTGATTTTGCTATTAATAGTGATGAAAATAATATAACATCTATTGTAATAGATCAAATAAAAGGAAATTATCTATTAGGATATAGTGCTATTGATGTAACAACAGGAAAATGTCATTATAATGAAGTATTTGGTACAAGTGAAGATCAAACATTTGCCCTAGATGAGATATTTAACTATATGCATATGCATAAAACCAGTGAAGTTGTAGTTACATTTTTAGATAAGAATATAGATAAAGAGTATATTATAGAGTATCTTGAACTAAAAAATAAAACATTTCATATCTTAAATCAAGTACCAAAGATAGTTTATCAAAATGAACTTTTTAAAAATGTATTTCAGATACAATCACTACTAACTCCTATAGAACATCTTGATATGGAGAGATATTCTCTTGCTACTTCGTCTTTAGCAATATTAATAGATTTTGTAATAGGACATGATAGCTCTATTATCCAAAAGCTCTCATATCCTATTAAATTAGATGTTGCAAAATATGTATATCTAGGAAATAATGCATTAGAACAATTAAATATACTAGAAACGCCACATCAACCAAACTTAATAAAACTTATAAATTTTACATCAACTGCTATGGGAAAAAGACTTTTAAAGGAGAGATTAACCCATCCTATAAAAGATGAAAAAGAGTTAAAAAGAAGATATAAACTTTCTAATGATCTTTTTGATTATCATACTCCTATAGAAAATCATCTTAGTAATATCTATGATATTGAAAGATTAACAAGAAGAATAAAACTAAACAGACTTCACCCTTTTGAGTTAAATTATCTTTATGATTCTCTTCAATCCATAAAAGAAATAGTTATTTTTATGGAAAATTATAATTTTGTTAAACCACCTTGTAGTAGTGGTGATATAGCTATATTTACAAAATTGATTGAAGATACTTTTGATTTATCAATTTGTGGTAAATTTATGCTAAAAGATATCGATACAAATATGCTTCTTTGTGGTATAGATAATCAAATAGATAAGCTTTTAGAGGAAAATAAATTTTTAGAGGAAAAATTAGAATTATTTTCTAACCATATTTTAGGATTTTTAAAAACTAATGATAAAAACTTAGTGCAAATAAACAGACTAGGTAAAGAGGGATTTTATATAGGTCTTACAAAAAACAGATACAGTTCTATAAAAAAAGAACTTTTAGAATCTCATATAATAATAGATGATAAACTATATCTTTTTAAAGATTTTAATATAAAAGTACAAACATCAAATGTAAAAATTACAAATAGTTTAACTGCATCTATATCTGATAAATATGTACATAATCTACAAAAAATTATTGCTTTAAATAAAACAGTTTTTAAGGAGCAAATATCTTTTTATGAAACCAAATTTAGTGATATATTAAATGATCTTATATCATTTATAGCTGAGATTGATCTTACTGTATCAAATATTAAATCTGCAAAAAAATATAATTATATAGAACCAAAGATTATCTCTACTCAAAATAAAACAAATTTTATAGAGGCTATAAATTTACGACATCCTATTATTGAATTATCTCAAGAGAATGGTATTTATGTACCAAATGATATAATTTTAGGAGATCTTACACTTGCAAATAAAGATTATAAAGATAATGTAATAGTAAAAAACTCAAAACCAATAAGTCTAATAGAAAATCAGATAAATGGAGTGCTACTTTTTGGGATAAATAGTAGTGGAAAAAGCTCATTGATGAAATCTTTGGGTATTAGTATTATTATGGCACAAAGTGGATTTTATGTACCTGCATCTTCATTTAGATTTTGTATTTTTCATGAGATTTTTACCCGTATAAGTGGTGCAGATAATATTGCAAAAGGTCTTTCTAGCTTTGCTGTTGAGATGTTGGAGCTTAAAAATATATTTAATAGATCCAGTATAAATTCTCTTATATTAGGAGATGAGATAAGTCATAGTACTGAAACAACAAGTGGTGTAAGTATCGTAGCAAGTGCAATTTTAAAATTAGCAAAACAAAAATCTATGTTTATGTTTGCTACT